>JAJCXU010000568.1 GCA_029263275.1 Ilumatobacter sp. | reverse complement strand
GCGGCGCGGCCGTGATATCGACGAGCTGCACACCGGCGACGTCGGCCGGCGCTTGCCGAACGGGCTGTACGAAATCGTCGGCCGGCGATCGCGAATCGTGAAGATCCTCGGCCACCGCATCGATCTCGAAGCGATCGAGGTCGACGTGCGGCGATTCGGTGTCGATGCTGCCGCAGCGGGTACCGATGATCGGCTGATCGTTGCCACTGTGGGGAACGCGGCGGTCGTCGAGCAGCACCTTGCCGCGCTGCCGGTCCCGGCGTCGACGGTCCACGTCGTCGATGTCGACGAGATTCCGCGACTCCCCAACGGCAAGGTCGATGCGCCCGCCGTTCTGGCGCTTGGCAACGAGACCCTTCCGAGGGGGGATGTCGAGCGTGACAGCTCGACTCCGACACAGGTGTTCCGTGAAGTGCTCGGTGTCGACATCGTGCGTCCGCACGACACGTTCGCATCGCTGGGCGGCGACTCACTGTCGTACGTCGAAGCGTCAATCCGCCTGGAACGCGTCCTCGGTGATCTTCCCGACGACTGGCACGTCCGCACGGTTGCCGAGCTCGACGCGTACGCACCGCGCTGTCGCGGACGATTCACCACCCGCATCGACACCAGCGTGGCCATTCGTGCCATCGGCATCTGCGTCATCGTTGCCACCCACATGCATGTCGCCCGCCTGGCTGGCGGTGCGCACACGTTGCTCGCGGTTGCCGGGTACAACTTCGCTCGGTTCCATCTCGCCGGTGCACGGGCATCAGGCGCGGTGCACAAAGGGCTTGCCACCGTTGCCCGCGTTGCCGCCCCTGCCTCCCTGTGGATCGGGCTGCAGATGCTCGTCGTCGGTGGCTACAGCGCTGGGTCGCTCTTCCTCGTCAACAACTACTTCGGCTCAGCCTGGCGTCGTGACGGTCGTTGGGAATACTGGTACTTCGAGGCATTCGTCCAGATCTTCTTGGTGCTCACGTTGCTGTTCGCGATCGGGCCGGTGCGCCGTCTCGAACGCCGACGGCCGTTCGGCTTCGCGTTCGTCGCGTTGATCGGTGCCACGGCGGTCGGCCTGAGACTTATCGAGTTCGGTGACGACTACAACCACATCTTCCGGCCGCACACCACGGTGTGGTTCGTGCTGCTCGGGTGGGCTGGTCACGTGGCGGTTTCGAACTGGCAGCGCGTGCTCGTCACGGCGGTGCTCGTCGCTGGCACCCCGCTCTACTTCGATCGGTGGCAACAAGCGCTCATGGTCACCATGCTCGTCGGAGCGCTGCTGTGGCTCCCGACGGTGCGCGTGCCGCGGCTGGCAGCACCCGTGCTCGGGGCGGTCGCTGCTGCGTCGATGGTCACGTTCCTCATCCACTGGCAGGTCTGGCCGATCTACACCGGAGTCTTCGTTCGCGAGGTCGCGTTCATCCTCACGATCGCAACCGGAGTCGCCGGCTGGGCGATGTGCTGTCGGGTGATGCGGTGTGGTGCGACACGTACGGTTCGACAGCGCGTCGGTCGTCACGTCGTGCGTCGACCTGCCTGAGTCGAAGCGCCCTCTCGAGGCCTGGCACCATGTGGTCCATGGCATCGACACCGGCATACGATTGGGTTGCTCACCACGCGATGGTGAGCCCGAACCGAGCGGCGTGGGCCGACATCGACCCGTTGAGCGGTTCGCCGGGGATCACGTCGACGTGGAGCGAGGCCCATGAACGTGTCGGCCGTGCCGCAGCGATGTTGCGTGATGACTTCGGCGTGGGCCGTGGCGACCGAGTGGCGATGTACTCCCAGAACCGCGTCGAGTTCATCGAAGTGCAGTTCGCATGCGCTCGCCTCGGCGCGGTGTTCGTGCCGCTCAACTGGCGCCTCACGATCCACGAACTCGACTACATCGTCAGCGACGCCAGCCCGACCGTGTTGGTGGCTGACCCCGAAGTCGGCGACATGGCTGCTGACCTCGCTGCTCGGACGGACACTCCGCACCTCATCGTGTTCAGCGGCGATGGAGCGCACCCGGACGCGAGCGCAAGTTACGACGACGGGTTGGCCGCAGCGGACATCGACAACCTTCCCGTGATGCCCGAGCTGACGCACGACGACGCGCTCACGATCATGTACACATCCGGGACGACGGGCCGCCCGAAGGGGGCGATCATCACGCACGGTATGTCGTTCTGGAACTCGATCAATCTCGCCGAACTCCACGACCTGTCACGTTCGATGGTGAACATCTGCTTCTTGCCGCTGTTCCACACCGGCGGCCTCAACTGCTACACCAACCCGGCCGCCTACTTTGGCGGTTCAACTCTGGTGATGCGCACGTTTGATCCAGGCCGGGCGCTTGCGCTCATCAACGATCCCACCAGGGGCATCACCCACTTTCTGGGTGTTCCGGCCAACTACTTGTTCATGGGGCAGCACCCCGACTTCGCGTCGACTGACTTCTCGCGTCTCGTGTCGACCGCCATCGGTGGCGCACCGGCGGCGTTGCCATTGCTGAAGATGTGGGAGTCGGTCGGATGCCCCCTGATCCAAGCGTTCGGCATGACTGAGACGAGCCCACTCGTCCTGTCGATCAGCAAGGAGATGGCTGTCGTGAAGGCGGGCAGCGCTGGGCTGCCGGCGATGAACACCTCCATCCGGATCGTCGGCGAAGGTGGCGCCGACGTCGCACCTGGCGAGATTGGCGAGCTCTGGTGCAAGGGTCCGAACATCACGCCCGGGTACTGGAACAATCCCGGCGCGACCGCCGACGCGATCACCGATGGCTGGTTGCACACCGGCGACGCCGCGCAAGCCGATGAAGACGGCTATGTCTCGATCGTCGACCGCTGGAAAGACATGTACATCTCGGGCGGCGAGAACGTGTACCCATCCGAAGTCGAGTCGACGTTGTTCGACCTCGAAGGCATCGCTGATGTCGCGGTGGTCGGCCTGCCCGATGACAAATGGGGCGAGGTCGGCCAAGCGGTGGTCGTGCGAGCGGACGGCGTTGAGATCGACGAGACGACCATCGTCAACTTCTGTCGCGAGCGGCTGGCCTCGTTCAAGGTCCCACACTCCGTTCGTTTCGTCGACGAGCTGCCCCGCAACGCGACCGGCAAGATCCTCAAGCGCGAACTCCGCGACCAATGAGCGTCACAGCGGGGCCGGGTACAACTGTGACTCGTTCGGCAATCGTCACCGGCGCGGCGGGCGGTATCGGGTCGGCGATCGTCGCGGCGCTGCAGGCGGACGGTGTCGCCGTGGCCGGCTGGGATCGAGTGGCAGCGCCGGGCGATGTTGCCGTCGAGGTCGACCTCACGTCGCGCGCCTCCGTCGAGGCGGCCATGGCTCGCACCGTCGAGGCGCAGGGTGTGCCCGACATCGTGATCAACAACGCGGGCATCGACGTGATTGCACCCTTCCTCGATACCGATGAGGACGACTGGGATCGCATCATCGCGGTCAACCTGAAGGGGCTGTTCCATGTGTGCAAGGCCGTGCTCCCGATGATGATCGAACGGATCGCAGGCGGCGAGGGAACTGCGACGATCGTCAACATCGGCTCCGATGCTGGGCGAGTGGGCTCGACCGGTGAGGCCGTCTACTCCGCAACCAAGGGTGGCGTGATCGCTTTCACGAAGACATTGGCTCGTGAGCATGCACGCAATGGTGTCACCGTGAACTGCGTTTGCCCCGGCCCGACCGACACGGCGCTGCTCGACCAGGTCGCCGAGGCGAACCAGCGTCTGTACGACGGGCTCGCTCGTGCGGTTCCGCTCGGTCGCATCGGCCAACCAGCTGACATCGCCAGCGTCGTCGCCTTCCTCGCCAGTCCCGCGGCGAGCTACATGACCGGCCAGACACTCAGTGTCTCCGGCGGCCTGACGATGTCCTGATGGCGGAGCCGCTCAAGAATTCATTCGGACCTGAGGTCCCCACCTATCTCGCCGATCTGCTCGGCGCGGTGATGCCCGGGTTCCCGCGCAAGAGGTTCATCGCCTCGTCCGTCGACGGGCTCGATGAACTCGAACTGATGCCCAGGTCGAGGCACGTTGCTGGCGTTTTGGCGGACGCACTTCCGACCGATCGAGGTGAGGCGCTGCACATCGTCATCGAGGCGTTGCAGCACGAAGGGCTTCCCCAGGAGCTGACTGGGATGGAAGGGTTCCGGTATCTCCCACTGAGTGACTTCCTCGCGGTCCACGGCCTCGATCACTTCGAGTTGGCGATGACGCTGCAGTACGAACTCACGCAGCGCTTCTCCGCGGAGTTCTGTATCCGGCCCTACCTCGAGGTGCACCGCGACGCCACGCTCGACCGCCTGCGTGCGTGGACGCGTGATCCGAGTGAGCATGTCCGGCGACTGGTTTCGGAGGGCACACGACCCCGCTTGCCCTGGGCACCTCGGCTGCGCGAGTTCATGGCCGATCCGGCGCCGGTCGTCGAGTTGCTCGAGCTCCTCAAGGACGACCCGTCGGAGTACGTGCGTCGGTCGGTCGCGAACAACATCAACGACATCGCCAAGGACCATCCCGACGTGGCCATCGAGATCGCTCGTCGATGGTGGCGCGGTGCGAGCGCCGATCGCAAGCGGCTCGTCAAGCATGGGTTGCGCACCCTGATCAAGGCGGGCGACCCAGACGCGTTGACGGTGATCGGGTTCGGTGCCGACACGCCGTTGCAGATCACCGCTGCGGCCTGCGTTCCGACCACGGTGGCAATCGGGGAGTCGACGCGCGTCGAGATCGATCTGCACAACCCAACCAGCGAGGTGCACGGCGCACTGGTCGACATCGTGGTGCACTTTGTGAAGGCCAACGGCTCGACCAGTCCGAAGGTGTTCAAAGGAGCCGAGATCGAGGTGGCGCCCAGCGCGACCTCGACCGTGCGCAAGTCAGTGTCGCTGCGAGTGCATTCGACACGCACGCCATACGTTGGCGAACATCGCGTCGAGGCGCTGGTCAACGGTGCGACACACCCCGTTGGGTCCTTTTCCGTGACCGACTGAGCGGGCCGTGATCAGCCGGCGTGGGCGGCTTGTTCGGGGTGTGCATCATGGCGCGAGCGCGGTGACGCCAGTTTGACATCGTGTTCGAACGCAACGAGCGGAGCGGCTTTGGCACTCCGCCACAGCACGGCCAGCGCGCCGATTTCGGCAATCCCCATTCCGGTCAACAACCGTCGCTTCATGAATGACCCCCGTGTCATGCCTGCTGCTCCCATTCTCTCACAGCTGTGGTGGCCGCGCCACTCGTTGTGGCGGCCTCACTCCCGACCCCGTTTGCGTGACGAATTTGGCTGGAATACCAACCAAAGCCATCACGCAAACGGGGTTGAGCGAAGGAGCGCGGGTCAGTTGTGGATTGGCTCGTAGGCCGGGCGGGCTTCTTCGGGCGGTGGCTCGCTGTAGATGGTGACGGCGCCCTCAGTGTCGAACGCCTTCGGCGGGCCCTCGAGGATCTCGCCTGGCTTGTAGCGCACTCCGCCATCGACGTACTGCCACAGGCCGGGTGCGGTCCGGTCGATCTCATCGGGCCCTTCTGCTGTCGGGTCCCACCAGATCTCGGTGATGTCGTCAACGCCCCGGTAGTCCGGTTCGAAATCGTCGGGCCAGATTCCCTCGACGCCCCACGACAGCGACGGCCCGGTCACCGCGCGAGCGGTCGGCTCGCCAGCAAAGGCTGCCTCGTTGAACGTCTCGATCGTGAGCTGCGGCCCCGTCGCCTGGAGGAACGCGAAGAACGTGTTCGGCACAGGAGTGATGACGCCGATGTTGTCGGCAGACGGCGGTTCTTCACCGTGGAACCACTCATAGATCGCGTACGAACTGCCGATCGTTCGATTGACGCGTGCGCTGAGATTCGACACGCCAAACGCGTTCGCCCACTGTTGTTGGTCGTAAGTGCGTGAGAACGCCGACGTGTCGATCAGCACTGAACCGGTGACGATCCACTCGGGGAAGTAGTTCTGCGCCGTCGCCTCGTTGGTGAACTCGCGTGGTGCGATCGGGTCGCCGCTGAAGATCACCGACGTGACGCCGGCTTCCTTCATCCGACTGATGACCGTCGCCGCGGACTCCTGCAAGGTGCCGGGGTCGAGGGCGTAGCTCTGGGACTCGGCGATCTCGAATCCGAAGTCGGCGGCATTGCCCTCGAAGCGTTCGTTCGCCTCGACCGACGCTGCGCTCGACTCGATCCAGATCCGACCGAAGACGCGTTCTGTGGTCTGCATCGATTCGTCGCCGGCGTGGCGGGCGACGTCGCCCGCGAGGCGCTTGCCGATGTACTCGGCGACGAGCAGGTCGAGCTGGTCGGAGCCCTTGCCGACCGTGTAGGAGAGCCCCGCGTTGTCGGTGTACCACTCCTTGTTCTGGCCCGGTCCGCAGCTGAAGCACGGAATACCGCGAGCTGCGAGCTCTTCGGCGAAGGCATTGGTCAGCGACGGGCCGCCCCACACCATGAACGGATCGAGTTCTTCGTCGATCATCACCGCGTCGGCGCGAGCGGCAGCAGCGTCGGTCACGGCACCGGAGCCGACGACGTTGATCAGTTCGACCGATCGGCCATAGGTCTCGTAGTAGGTCTCGTAGTACTCGATCATCCCGCGCAGCGTCGCCTCATCGTCTTCGACGGTGTCGTCGTTGACGATCGCCGACGTGATGAAGTTGAGGATTGGATCTTCGTCCTGGCTCACCCAGTTGACGATCCGGATCGTGTCGGCAGTGACGCCGCGAGCGGTCGCACCACCGTTGTCGCCGTCGAAGGGCGCGTAACACTCCGGAGCGAAGAACGTCTGGACCTTCACAAGGCCCGTGTCGGTATCGCAGCGGTCACCGAAGTCGACGTCGATCCCCAGTTCCTGGGCCACGCTGAAGCTCATCACACCGTCGGGTAGGGGACTCCCCGGGTAGGTGGATGAGCCGGCATCGGGCTCCGATGTGGCGGGTTCGGTGGTCGCGGGGTCGCTGGTGTCTGGGTCGCTGGTGTCACCCGGTTCGGTGTCGGGGGGCGGTTCGTTGCCGGGTTCGGTGGTGGGGGCGTCGGTGCCTGGAGCGGCATCGGTTGCCACGGTGGTGTCGTCGGTGGCGACCGATTCGTCGTCGTCACCTCCGCTTGCGACGACGATGCCGATGATGACGAGTGCTACGACGGCGATCGCGGCGATGGGTCCGTAACGTTTGAGCGCTCGTCCCGTGTCGTTGTTGGATCCTTCAGCGGATGCTGGATGCATGGCAGTGCTCCCTGTTTGGTGGTGCTGGTGTCGGTGATTTTGTTGATGGCGATGAGTTCATGTGTTCGACCGATCGATTGCGGCCCGGTCGGTGCCGAGGTACGAGGACACGACCGCATGGTCGTTGAGGACAGCGTCGGGTGCGCCGGCAGCGATGATGGCGCCTTGGTCGAGGGCGATGATGCGGTCCGAGACGGCCGACAACAGGTTCATGTCGTGTTCGATCACGAGCAAGGCCGAACCCATGTCGGTGCGCATCCGCTCGAGCACTGGCCCGAGTGCTTCGACCTCGCGTTGCGCGATTCCACTCGATGGTTCGTCGAGCAGGACGACGGTGGGGCGGTGCGCGACCACACACGCCAGGTCGACGATCCGGCGGCTGCCGGTGGAGAGCTGCTTGATCGGCTTGTGCCGATGCGGACCGAGATTCATCAGCTCGATGAGCTCGGCCACGCGGCGTCGAATCTCCGCTTCGCTGTCGAACGCCGTGGGCAGGTGGAGCGCTGCCGAGATGGGATCGCGTGACGAGATCCACCGCTCGAGCGACACGGCGATGGTCTCCTCGACCGTGAGCGAGGGGAAGAGTCGCGCATCTTGGAACGACCTGCCGAGGCCGCGTCGGGCGCGGCCGCTGGCGCTCAGCGTCGACACATCGGCGCCGGCGAGTTCGATCCGGCCCGTGTCGGTCGGCGTGGTGCCGCCGATGAGGTCGAAGAGCGTGGTCTTGCCAGCGCCGTTTGGACCGATGAAGCCGACGATCTCCTGCTCGGCGACGTCGAACGTGACATCGCGGACCGCGGTCAGCCCGCCGAAACTCCGTGACAAGCCGTGCACCGCCAACGCTGAGGGTGCCGCGGTCTGCTGCTCCGTTCCTTCTTGCGTGGGATCAGAACGGACTGGCTTGTCGCCGGATTGGTTCGTTGCTGCCGTGTCGCCGAGGAACACCGACCGCAACAAGTCGTCGCGTTCGAGGAGTTCAGCGGTTGGGCCGTGGAAGCGAATTCGACCGCGCTCCATGAAGTAGGCGGTGTCGGCGAGCTCGAACGCGACATTGATCGACTGCTCGACGAGGATGACCGTCACGCCGCGCGCGGCGATCTTGCGGACCATGGCCAGCAACTGTTCGACGATGACCGGCGCAAGACCAAGCGACAGCTCGTCGATCATCAAGAGTCGCGGCTGCACGAGGAAGCTCATGCCCAGCGCGAGCATCTGCTGCTGGCCGCCCGACAGGTTGGCCGCCGGCTCGTCCATACGACCGGCCAATGCGGGGAACGTGTCGAGCACAGCGTCGAGCCCGTCTTCGAGTAGCTGGTGGTCGCCTCGATGCAACCAGCCAGCGGCATCGAGGTTCTCGCGGACGGTGAGGCCGGGGAAGACGCCGGCGCCGCCCGGTATCTGGACGATTCCGTGTTTCGCGATCTCGTTGGGCGGCGCGTGGGTGATGTCGCGGCCGTCGAAGACAATCGCTCCCTGATCGGCTTCCGCCACACCCGAGATTGCTTTGAGCAGCGTGGACTTTCCGGCGCCGTTCGTGCCGAGCAGCGCCACGACGTCGCCCTGGTCGATCTCGAAGTCGATGTCGTGCAGGACTCGCACGCCCGAGTAGCCGACATTGATGCCGCGACACAGCAACAGCTTCACCTCGCCTCGGCTGCGCTGGTTCATCACCTCGGCTCGCGCCAGTGCGGTTTGGCGGACCTGAGCGATGTCGTTGCCAATCACGTTGCCGCCGCTTGCGATGACCAGGCCGCCGATGAGGAACACGGGGGTCATCAGCGCCATGCCGGTACGAATGCCCCAGTTGTCTGCGATCCACCCGATGAACGGCAGCATGAGCAATCCGGGCAAGATCCACAGCGACGCCATCGAGAAGCCCATCGACCGCGCTCGCGGCGGGATGGCCAGCGACAGTGAGGCCAAGATGCCGGGGCCGACGATCGCGAGACATAGTGCGATGAGGAAGTTGGCCGCGATGGCCACACCCAGATTGGGCACCACGGCGAACACCAACGAGAGCACCGAGGTGATTGCCGAGACGACGGCGAGGAACTTGAGGATGAGCCCGGGATCGCGAACGACGAGCTTGGTGGCGATGCGTGCACCGATCAGCAGCCCGATGAGCTGGCCGGGTTCGGACGTTGCCGCGACGATGCCGCGGGCCCGTTCGTCGAGGTCGTACGCCTCTTCGTAGAGGAGCGACGCGAGT
>JAJCXU010000567.1 GCA_029263275.1 Ilumatobacter sp. | reverse complement strand
ACTGGCACCCCCGACTACTCGACCGGGATCTACACAAACGGCGTGACCGCAGGAACACTCGCCCTCATCCACATCACCACCACCGCCACCGGTGCCACCCTCAACACGGGCGTCTACAACGACTCGTCGTCACCAACCATGAACGGCCTCACCACCACCGCCACCGGCGGCACCTACAGCTACGGCATCTACAACTCTCTGTCGTCACCAACCATGAACAACATCACCGCCACCGCCACCGGCGGCACCAACAACTACGGCGTGCTCAACGATTCGTCCTCGGCGACGATTCGAAACTCGGTGGCCACCGGCAGCACCAACAGCATCACCAACATCGGAACGTCACCAACGGCCAAGGTCGCCAACACCACACTCGACGGCGCTGTGACCGGGTCGGGTTTCACGTGCGTCGGTGTCCACACCGCCGCGTTCGTCGCACTCGGCACCGCCTGCGCCTAGGGAGCAACGGGTACGGTCAGCCGCCGAGGGCGAGGCCGACCGTCGCGGCCAGGCCGAACGCCAGTTGCAACTTGCCGGTGGCGCCAAGCACAGGGATCAAGGCACCGCCGTTTGCGCCACCGAGCACGGTGCGAATCGGCGCCACCGCCAGCGGGACGGCGAGCAGGCCGAGCAGCGCCCACGGCCGCCACACGGCGCACACTATGGCCAACACGAATGCCGCGACGATCAGCGCCACGAAGAACCAACGAGTCCGAGCGTCGCCGAGCCTGACGGCGAGCGTCCGCTTGCCCACTTCGCGGTCGGTGGGAATATCCCGCAGATTGTTGATGACGAGCAGTGCGCACGCCAGCGATCCAGCAGCGCAGCCGACGACGATCGACAAGCCGGTGATCTCACCGACCGCGGCATAGGTCGACCCAACGGTGGCCACCAGACCGAAGAAGACGAAGACGAAGACTTCGCCGAGGCCGAGGTAGCCGTACGGCTTGGGGCCGCCGGTGTAGAACCAGCCAGCGGCGATGGCTGCGGCGCCGACCGCGAGCAGCACCAGTGACGTGTCGAGCGCGATTGCCAGGCCAGCAACGGCCGCGGCGCCGAACGAGGCGAAGGCGGCCCGCTTGACCGCTGCGGGTGGGGCCAGGCCGCTCGCGACCAGCCGAGTGGGACCCACGCGCACGTCATCGGTGCCACGCACGCCATCGGAATAGTCGTTGGCGTAGTTCACGCCGACCTGCAGAGCCAGACTGACGATCAAGCAGGCGGCGACGCGCCACCAGGTGATCGAGCCAACTCCGACCGCGGCGGCAACCCCGAGGGCGACGGGAACGACGGCAGCAGGCAATGTGCGAGGTCGTGCCCCGATGATCCAGCGGTTCATGTCTTCGCCATCCTAAGAACTTTGCGAGACTGTCGCGATGAGCGAACTCTGGGAACTGTCGGCACTCGACCTGGCAGACAAGATCCGAACCGGCGCGGCATCGAGCCGCGAAGTGATGCAAGCGCACTACGACCGCATCGATGCCGTCAACCCTCATCTCAATGCCGTGGTCCGGCGCCTCGACGATGAGGCGTTCGCTGCCGCTGACGCTGCCGACGCTGCGGTCGCTGCCGGTGCCGAGTTGGGCCCGCTGCACGGCGTGCCGTGCTCGATCAAGGAGAACATCGACGTCGCCGGAACCCCGACGACGCAGGGCGTTGCCGCATTTGCCGAGGCCATTGCTCCGATCGATGCGCCGACGACTGCTCGCATGCGCGCCGCCGGCGCCATTCCGTTCGTTCGCACCAACCTGCCCGACTTCGGTCTGCGGGTTCACACCGACTCCCAGTTGCACGGGCTGACCCGCAACCCGTGGAACCCGAACGTCACCGCTGGCGGTTCGAGCGGCGGCGAGGCATCAGCGATTTCGTCGGGCATGAGCCCGATCGGTCTCGGCAACGACATCGGCGGGTCACTCCGCAACCCTGCCCATTGCTGTGGCATCGCTTCGCTCAAGCCCACCATCGGCGTCATTCCGATGGCCACCGTCGTTCCACCCGAAGACATGCTCGTGTCTGCACAGATGATGGTCGTCGAAGGCCCGATGGCCCGGACCGTCGCCGATGTCAGGGTCGGGCTCGACGTGCTCGCCGGGCCGGACATCCGAGATCCGCGCTCGCTTCCCGTCAATCTCACCGACAGCGCTCCTGGTGAACGACTCAACGTCGCCCTCCTCGCAGACCCGCCCGGCGGCGCGACCGACCCCGGTATCGCCGCTGCGATCCGAGCCGTCGGCGACAAGCTCTCAGACGCCGGCCACAACGTTGTCGAAGTCGTGCCGCCCGCGTACGAGGAGGCCATCGACCTGTGGGGTCGGCTGCTCATTGCTGATGTGCGGGCTCAGAAGGATCTGCTTGCGATGGTGATGGGCGAAGGTGGCCAGCAAGTGCTCGAGAGCTTCGACACCAACCTGCCGAACACCGACTTCCCGCTGATGCTGACCTTGCACGGGGAACGCTTCGCCGCGATGCGCACGTGGTCTGCCTTCTTCGCCGAGTATCCGGTGCTGATCGGTCCCACCTGGGCACAGCCGGCATTCGCCCACGGCGCTGACGCCGACCCCGACAACCTCGATCTGATCACCGACACGATCCGCCCCGTTGTTGTGGCCAACTTGCTCGGCACGCCGGCAGCGATCACCCCGGGCGGCGTGGTCGACGGATTGCCGGTCGGCGTCCAAGTCATGGGCGACCGGTTCACCGACCTGCGGTGTCTCACCGTGGCTGCTGAGATCGAGTCGCTGGTCGGAACGCTCACGCCCATTGACCCGATCACTGCGTGACCTCGATTCTCGTCGCCATTGATCAGCCGGGAGGACTCGGCTTCGTCGAGGAACTCCAACAGATCTGGCGTGATGGCAACGCTGCCTTTCCGATCGACCAACGGCTGCCAGCGGCTGCCAAAGCGAAGGTGTGCCGAGCGATGCGGGTCGGAGAGCCGGTCGAGCCCGGTGACGCTCTCGTTGTCGCCACCAGCGGATCGACAGGCGAACCCAAGGGCGTCGTGCTCACCCACGATGCCGTGGCCGCGTCAGCGGCTGCCACCAGCGCTCGCATCGGCACCGAGCCCGACGATCACTGGTTGGCCTGCCTGCCGCTCTCGCACGTCGGCGGCCTCTCAGTCGTCACGCGGGCGCTCCACACCGGCGCCGAACTCACCGTGCTCCCCCAGTTCGACGCGGCGGCGGTCGACGCATCGCCCGCAACGCTCGTCTCCCTCGTCAGCACCGCGCTGGGCCGAATCGACTCGACACGATTCCGAGCGATCGTGCTCGGTGGCTCACGGCCGCCAGCGGACCGGCCGCCGAACTCGATCACGACCTATGGGCTGACCGAGACCGGCTCGGGTGTGGTGTACGACGGCATCCCGCTCGACGGCGTCGACGTCGACATCGCCGATGACAGCGAAATCCGATTGCGCGGGCCGATGCTGCTGCGCGAGTACCGCGACGGCTCGTCCCCTCTCGACGACGACGGCTGGCTCGCAACCGGCGACCTCGGCTCCTGGGACGGCTCGGGGCGTCTCGAGGTTGCCGGGCGGCGCTCGGATCTGATCATCAGCGGCGGGGAGAACATCTGGCCCGAAGCGGTCGAGGCTGCGCTGTTGACGCATCCTGACGTGGCCGACGTGTTGGTGCAGGGGTCAGACGACTACGAATGGGGTGAGATCGTCACCGCCATCGTCGTGCCCGCTGGCGGGGTCCTTCCCACCCTCGAAGGCCTGCGCGAGCACGTCAAGGCAACGCAGCCCGCCTACATGGCACCGAAACGATTGGTGCTGGCCGAGGCGCTGCCACGTACCTCGATTGGCAAGCTCCGCCGAGGTCAGCCGCCCGAACCAGCGACGCCTGATCCTCCGTCGATCACGTAGGTCTCACCAGTGATCCAGCTCGCCTTGTCGCTCGCGAGGA
>JAJCXU010000566.1 GCA_029263275.1 Ilumatobacter sp. | reverse complement strand
CCGGGGATGTTGAAGATCAATTCGACGAACAACGAGCCGCCGAGCAACGCCGACACCTGGAACCCGATCAGCGTGACGACCGGGATGCTGGCGTTGCGGATCGCGTGACGCGACACGACTCGCCGAACCGGCAAACCCTTGGCCAGCGCGGTGCGGATGTAGTCGCGTTGCAACACACCGATCATTGCGGAGCGCGTCTGGCGGGCAATGGCCGCCGACGCGGCGACGCCCAACGCAACGCTCGGCAGCACCAATGCCTCGATCCACTCAAGCGGTCCTTCTGGTCCACCGGGAGGCCACACGGCCGGGAACCAGCCGAGCTTCACGGCGAAGTAGTACGCCAGCACCAGCGCGATCCAGAACTTCGGCATAGCGAAGCCCAGCCACGACGCCACCGTGATGATGCGGTCCTGCCATCGGCCCGCCTTGAGTCCGGCGACGACACCGAACGAACAGCCGACGACCACAGCGATCAGCAGACCACCGAACGCGAGGGCGATGGTCACGGGGATCCGATCCTTCAACTCGGTGGTGACCTCTTCGCCGTTGAACCAGTTCGTGCCGAGGTCACCGCGGACCGCGTTGCTGAGCCAGTCGCCGTATTGCGTCAGCAGGGGTCGGTCGACGCCGAGTTCTGCGCGCTTGGCTTCGACGGCCTCCCCGGAGGCGTCGAGGCCGAGGATCGAGCCGGCGGGATCGACCGAGTTGGCCTGTGCCAAGAAGAACACCAGCGTGGCCACGAGGAACATCAGCGGGATCGCCGCCAGAAGCCGCCCGATCAGTAGTCGCAGCATGGGTATCTCATCGATCGTGGCCAGACACGGCGGCGCTTCGACTGTGTCGCGAAGCGCCGCCCGTCAGGCCGGTGATCAGCTCTCGACACGGACGCCGTGGGGGTACGGGTCCTGCATGCCGAGGCCCATCACCGCGCCGTCCACGTTGGCAGCGACCATCGCGTTCTGCGTCGCGTGGCCGAGCGGAATGATCGCTCCCGAGTCGAGCATCAGCTCCGCTGCTTCGGCGTACAGCTCGCGAGCCACCTCGACGTCGTCGGCGACAGCCGCTTCAGCGACGAAATCGTCAACTTCGGCCAGGTCGCCGAGCTCGAACGTGTCCCACGGCCGGATCGCCAATGCCGGCAGGTTGCCCGCTGGGTGATCGAGCAGGGCGCGGAGCCACGTGATCCCGAACTCCTTGGAGAGCACGCGCGGTCCGAGTTCACCGTTGTTGATCTGCTCGAGTTCGACGGTGATCCCCGACGCACCGAGCATCTGCACGATCAGCTCGACCGGCGGCGTGATGGCGGGCATGATCGGCATCGTGATCGTGACACCGTCGGGGTAGCCCGCTTCGGCCAACAATTCGCGCGCACGCTCGGGGTCGTAGCTGTTCTTGTCGTCGAAGTCTGGCCAGTAGAACTGCGAGAAGTTGGAGGGGTAGATGCCGCCGCTCGTGTCCGATCGACCTGCGTGGATGGCGTCGCTGTACGCAGCACGATCGACCGACAGGGCGATCGCCTGGCGCACTCGTACGTCTCCCAACGCCGGATTGAGTTCGCCACCGCGGTCGGTGATGAGGATGTGGGGGAAGAAGTTCGGTACCGCCACGAGTTCCGCGCCGGCGTCGAGTCCGGCGTCGATCTGGGCATCTGCGATCGTGGTGGACACGTCGACTTCGCCCGTGATCAATGCGTTGAGGCGGGCATTGTTGTCGGGGAAGCTCGTGATCGAGATGCGCTCGACGCCCTGGTCGGCGGGGTTCCAGTAGTTCTCGTTGAGTGTGAACACCTCGGTCACGCCGGCCTGACTGTCGGCGTCGGAGTGCACCCAGGGCCCTGACCCTTGCGGGCTGCGGGTGAGATCGGCGCCATCGAGCGCGTTCGGGCTGAGCATCATTCCCTGGATCAACGACATCGACAGGGGGAATTGCGGCACCGGCTGCGCGAACTCCACCTGGAACGTGACGTCGTCGACCACCCGTGCCTCCACGAACGTGGCCCACGTTCCGGCGTTCGGGTTCCCTTCGAAGGTGGCGTGGTAGTCGATGTTGTCGACCGCGACCTGGGCGTCGAAGGCGGCGCCGTCGTGGAACACGACATCGTCTCGAACCGTGAACTCCCAGATGTTCGGCTCGGGACGCGTCCACGCGGTGGCGAGACCCGGCACGACCTGGAGGTCGGCGTTCTGGCGGGTCAGCGTGTCGTACACCGGGATGAGGTAGCCGAACTGGGCGGAGTTGACCGCTGCCGGGTTGTACGACGTGACCGGGCCGAACGACGCGACCCGCAGCTCCCCGGCGGGCGCAGCAACCTCTTCGTCGGCGGGAGGCGCCTCCGTGGTTGCGGGTTCACCCGACACCTCCTCGTCGGGCTCGGCCTCCGTGGAAACAGGCTGCTCTTCGGCCTCGACCACGATCTCGGCGGCGTCGGTGGCCTCCGGTGTCGACTCGGCGGTGCTCGCCTCGGTGGCCGTGGAGTCCGACGTTGCCCCGTCGCCGTCACTGCCGCCGCACGCGGCTGCGACCAACGAGAGCGCGGTCAGTGCTGCCACGATGCGTCGTGTGTGTGTCCCTGTCATGGGTCCCCCTCGATAGATCGGCGATCGACCCCCGATCACCTCTGCCAGCTGTGAGCCAACTGGCTCCATAAGACGCTAGTTGGACTGGCACTACTTTGCAAGGGCGAGATTTCGCGATCCACCGGGCGCGGAGAAGCACGGCGCGAGAGGTCCGATCGACGGGATTCAGGCGTTGCGAACGAGCGCCGTCAAGTAGCCAGCGGCCTGCGGTTCCAGCTCATCGACCGGGCGTCCGAGCGCGTGACCGAAGCACTCCTCGAACAGCGCCCACGACACCTGCGTCATGATCGACAGCGCATACCGATGGCGCGTCTGCACTCCGATCTGGCCCTGGCGAGTTTCGTGCTGCGCGAAGAGGCGGCTGAGGAACGGATAGAACTCGCGCTCGCTCGAGTGGCCGTCCGCGAGTGCGATGCGGGTGAGGAATCGTACGAACCCAGGACGTTCGTTCATCGAGAAGAAGCCGGGGAGGCGGTCGGCACCGAAGTCGGAAAGCATCTCGGCCGCCTGCATGTCGATCGCCGCCTCGAACACATTGGCCGTCGTACCGAACGCACTGTGGATTCGCCCGTAGTTCACACTTGCGCGGCGCGCGAGCTCACGGCCGGTGACCGATGACGGCGCCCGGGTGGCGAGCAGTTCGGCCGCGGCGTTGACGAGCTTTCGTTCCACACTGTCGGCCCTCCCCACACTGCCAGCTGGGCTCTCCGCTCGCCGCTGACGCGGGCGCGGGGTCTCTGAGAACGAGCCGAATCCACCGTGCATCTGTTCGACGAGCAGGACGAGATCACGATCGACGTCGACCGAGCCTCCTGCGAGCGAGGCGACACGGTCGAGGTGTCGGCGGTGGACGACAACCGCCCATTGCATCGAGACCGACAGCGCGACGATCACATCACGCTCGTCGGCGGGCAGGTCCGGTCGCATCGCGGCGAGCCCATCACGGTATCGCTCGATGAGCAGGCGGAGGGGCGCAGCCGCGCCGAGCGAGTCGTCGACGGTGAGGTGAGCCACGGCACGCGCGAACGACGGGTGCCGGGACAAGACTCCCGGCGTGGGCACCAGGGCGCCGGGCGGGAACGCGTCGTCGGTGAAGCGCTCGCCGAGCCGCTGCACAGCGCGATCGATCAAAGCCGACTTCGAGCCGAAGTGTCGGTGAACACGCCCGTAGTTGACATCTGCGACGTCGGCGATCCGACGGCCCGAGAGCGCGGACGGCGGATGGAGCGCCAGCAGCTGCTGGGTCACTTCGAGCAACTTCTCGCCGGCGTCGGCCACGAGGACGAGCCTAGGTCGCCGATGAGCCAACCGGCTCCGACGGTCACGCGCAGCAGCTCAGCGGAGTTGGACCCGTACGCGTGGATCACTCGAGGGACCCGCCACTACGGCACCGCGCTCGCGGAGCAACGAGGCGAGTTCTCGATGAGCCGCCCGGTACCGGTACCACGGGATCGACGGGTACAGATGATGGATGAGATGCCGATCCTGCTGGAGCAGCACCCACGTCGAACCCGGAAAGAGCGTGATGCGGGTGTTGCGGAACCGGTCGGTGTGCTCGTACGGGAAGTGCGGCAACCACGCGAAGAAGATCGCCAGATACAGGAACGTGAGGCGGGCCGGGATGATCCACAAGACCACGACGGGAACGACCACGCCGAGCGGGATCGAGATCAACACGGCCAGAACGCCCACGCGCACAGCCCAGCGCTGCGCGGCAAGCAGACTGTCATCGCCGCCCTCGCTCGCTTTGCTCGCCCCGAGTCGGCGCATGAGGCTGTTTGCGAGATGCACCCCACCCGGCAGGGCGACGAGCAACAAGACCACGTTGCTGATGAGCCACTTGATCGGCAAAGCCGCCAGCGGCCCCTTGGCCCCGAGGTCGGGGTCCCGGTCGGTGTTGGTGTGTGCGTGATGGCGGAGGTGGCTCGAACGGTGGCCGGCAAAGTTCAGCAGGATCAGCTGTGCGGCGATGTTGCCGCAGATCGTGTCCCATCGCGCAAACTTCGGATCGCGGTTGCTCACGGACTTGTGCACCGAGTCGTGGACCACCGTGTACAGCCCGTAGCCCGCGAGGCTGTTGATGAACATCCCGAGCAGCAGCGGCATCGCCCCGCCCGCCCATGCCGCGATCACCGCGACCTCGATCGCGATCAGCGCCACGAGCAGCAGGACGGTCGGCCACGCGAAGCCCTGGGAGAGACGCTGCGACACCTGGCGCTCGGCGTCGGTCAGGGCAGCCCCACTCATGAGGTCATCCCCTCCAAGCCGACGAGGCCACGCGCGAGTTCGATCTCACCCATGTGGCGAAGCCCGTGCTGGTACAGCCAGCACTCGTAGCCGTCGAGCACGGTGATGCCCGCCGGTCCTGCACACATCGCGCTGTACGTACTCGCGATCTGGGGCGGGTACGGTGGCGCGACGAGCACCCGCTGGAAGTCGGTCGGATCCATCGCGGCGATGTGTGCTTCGGTCCGGTCGAACACCGTTCGCTGGTACTCCTTGAACGCGTCGTAGTCGCCGATGCGCTGGTGGATCATGTCGGACACCGGGCGCTCTTTGCCAGCATCGTCGATCGCCATCTGCACCCGCGCCTGCCAGTCCTCGTTCCAAATCGGCAGCTGACCGCTGAGCATCATGAACGCGCCGTCGTGCATGTTCGTGTAGTGGAACAACGAGAACGCGATGGGCAACACGCCGGCGCGCTCGAAGTGATTGACGTGTTCGAGTTCCATCGAGCCGACGGCCTGGTAGTAGAGACCGTGCATCGTTCGCATGCGACGCAGCAGAGAGTCCTGCACGAGATCAAGGCTTCCCTGCTCGGTCATCGGCGTCTCGTCCATCGTGTCTCCTCACGCTGCCATCGTCGGTTATGCCAGTTGAACAAGCATAACCTACTCTCGGTGGATGAGCGATTCGACGCCGACGCAGATCCGCCTCGACCACTACCCCACCGGAATCCCAGGTGACGACGCGTGGAACATCACCCACGACCCGACGCCTGAGCTGGTCGACGGCCAGGTCGAGGTCGACGTTCAGCTGATCTCCATCGACCCTGGGATGAAGGGATGGATCACTCCGATGCGGAGCTACATGCCACCGATCGAACCCGGCGATGTGATGCGGTCGTTCAGCATCGGGCCGGTGACCCGCACCGCCAGCGACCGGTTCCAGGTTGGCGATGTGGTGACCGGGTTTCTCGGCGTGCAGACCACCGCCGTCGTCGACGCCCGAGCGGTCCGGCCGTGCGACGTCTCGGTCGCCCCGATGGAACTGCACCTCGGCGTGCTCGGCATGACCGGCTTCACCGGCTACTTCGGCATGCTCGACATCGGGCGACCGGAGGCCAGCCACACCGTCGTGGTGTCCGCCGCCTCCGGCGCCGTCGGCAGTGTCGCTGCACAGGTCGCCAAGCGCTGCGGCGCGCGAGTCGTCGGCATCGCCGGCGGCCCCGACAAGTGTGCGTACCTGGTCGACGATCTGGGCCTCGACGCGGCAGTCGACTACAAGTCGACCGAGCGATCGATCGCCGACGAACTCGCCGCAGCAACTCCGAACGGCATCGACGTGTACTTCGACAACGTCGGCGGCGAGATCCTCGAAGCCGTGTTGCAGCGCATCAACGACCACGCTCGGATCGTGCTGTGCGGTGGCATCTCGGGCTACGACGACATGGCGGGCGCTGCCGGCCCGGCGGGGTACATGAAGCTGGTGACGACGAGCTCATCGATGCAGGGGTTCACGATGAAGGACTACTTCCATCGGATCCCCGAAGCCTTCGCGGACTTGTCAGGGTGGGTAGCCGACGGATCGCTGCGACATCGCGAGCACATCGTCGACGGCATCGAGCGATTTCCCGAAGCCTTGCGCATGCTGTTCACCGGCCGGAACCACGGCAAGCTGCTCCTCCGTCCGTGACGTCGCTATGTGGCGTCAGGATGAGGAGCGCGAGCAGCCCGCGGCGGGATCAACGGTGGCCGGGGGTCATGTAGAACCAGAACGGGAACGGCGCGTCCTGGCGCTTGAGTTCGGCCCGGGCGGCGAGGATCGTTTTGCCGGCTTCGGTTTCGTCGTGGAACCACGCTTCGACCGATCGACCGCCTGGCGTCGGACCGTTGGCGAGTTCGAGTGCGGCTTCGGTGTAGTACGCGCGGATGTCGTGACAGACCGCGATCGTCAACTTGCCAGGTAGCGCATGTTCGGTCCACGGTTCGCCCGACGCCCATGTGTCGAGCACGCGGAGTGCATCGACGACCGTGTCGGCGTCGATCGCGCGACCGACGTTGGTCTTCCCGCGACGCTCCAGCGACCTGTCGTAGGCAGCACGCAACCCCTGGGCCTCGTCAATCGCCGGCGGCAGGCTGGCGTCGAACCGCGGCGGGATCGAGCACGACAACGGCTGTTCGTCGGATTCGATCACGAGCGGGTACGTCTCCAGCACCGAGCCTGACGCTTCGAGCAACCCGAACGCCCGGAGCAGCACGTCGCGTTGCAGCTCGACGTCATCTGGGCGGCCGAGCGGCCGGCCCAACGGAAACTCGCAATACAGGGTGCGGGGCGGATTGATTCGTTCTGCGACTTCTTTCATCGACGCCAAGACAACCGTCGACAATCCGGCGGCTTCGAACACGTGGGCGAGCGCACTCACGGTGCGCGTGCACTGCGGTCAAACGGGCGTCAGCACGACCACGTCGACACCGGCGGCGAGCATCAACTTCGCGCAAGCCGGACCCGAATCGAGTCGGAGTTCGCTCACGGTCGCGGGCTGGTTGCCGGCGAACGCAAAGTGCTGCGGAGCAACGTCGCCGATCACGCCGTCAGCAGCAAGCTCCTCGAGACGATCGATCGGATATACCACGTTGTGATCGAGCTGAAAGCCGGTGTGGTCGAAGTTGGGGCTCCAGTGGCCCATGATGATATTGCGATCGGCTCGGTCCAACGTGCGGAACCCCGTGTCGGACGGCGAGAACCCCTCCTGATCGAACCGATGCAACGCCGCTGACGTCACGATGGCGACACGTGCTTCGGAGAGTGGCCTGCTGAGCGGCGTGAACGCCGGATCGTCGAACTCGGGCACGTCGTCAGACGCTCCATAGGCGCGCATCTGCGCATCACCGTTGAGAGGTGTGCTCACCTCGGGCAACGGTGCGTTGGTCGTGTCGTCGGTCATCGTGCCTCTTTCGCGTTGATGGTCTCATCCATAGCCGTGCACGCAATAGTGCCAGTTTTGGACGCACAATCAGTCATCGGGCCGCGCCGTGCGACACGTCCGGCGGTCAGGATGAGGGAGCCAGCAGAGCTGTCAGCGCATCGCGGAGCACTGCGTCGGTCTCAGCCATCGTGAGGTTGCGAACCCGACGCAGGAGGTCGAGTGCGTCGATCTGCGTGAGCACGTTTCCGGCTTCGACGGCCGCCGATCGTGCTCGCGCCGGAAGTGCCGACAGTTCGGGACCGAACTGGAGCTCGAACTGCTCGCGCAGGAGCCGGCGGTTCTCGTGCAGCTCATCACGTACACGGGGATGGTTCGCTGCATTGTGGATCGTCGCGCGGAACATCGGCCCACTGGTCTCGTAGAGCCGAAGCCGCATCGAGACGAAGTCGTCGAGTCGTTCCGCGAACGGACCCTGACCGATCTGGGCAAGGTGCGTCAATTCGGCGGCTTGAGCCTGGCTGCGCTTGATCGCTGCCTCGACCAACTCGCCAGGATCAGCGAAGTAGCGGTACAGCGATCGCAGCGAGAGCCCGGATCGCTTCGAGGCCTGCTCGATCGACGGGAACATCATGTCCTCGGCGAACATCTCGAGCACGACGTCGAGCACGGCATCGAGGTTGCGTTGACGCCGAGCGACGCGCCCGTCGATCGGCGTCTCGCCAGACTGCTGAGTGGTCGCCGTCTCGGTCATCGTTGTCGGACTGTACCAACCCGCCGATCCTGTCAACGCCGCCTCGAGCCCTGTCAGAGAAGCGGACCCCAGACCTCGAGATGGCCGGCCCGCTCGACCCGGCGAAGGGTTCGCAGGTTCAACAGAGAGTCGAGTCCGGCCTCGGCGAACATGGCGCGCACGTTGGTGACATCATCAGCGGACGCAACAGCCAGGTCGTCATGGAGTCGTTGCATCAGCCAGAACCGGTACGGCATCACGCTCGTGGTCAGTTCGATGCCGCGCCACGGGAACGTCGCCGAGCCACCAGCGATGAGACCTCTTCCTCCGGTCAGACCTCGTGTCGCCGGGTCGTCGAGCCCGTTCGTGCCCGCCTCGA
>JAJCXU010000565.1 GCA_029263275.1 Ilumatobacter sp. | reverse complement strand
CAGGGGTTCGGTGCCGCTGGCCCGGACGAGGACTCGGCCGGTGGCACCGAGCTCGGCTTCGGTGGCGGCGATCTCGTCGGTGAGCTGCTCGGCGACGTCGGGGACGCGTGCGCCGACTCGGACGTTGACCAGCACTTGCGGGAGCGACGTCATGGCGTCACCGGCGATGGCGGCGAGGGTTCGTCCGGAACGCTTGACGATGTCGATCAGTGCGACCGCGGTGAGCAGGCCGTCGCCGGTGGTGGCGTGGTCGGCGAAGATGACGTGGCCGCTTTGCTCGCCACCGAGCGAGTGCCCGCCAGCGCCGAGCGCTTCGAGCACATAACGGTCGCCTACACCGGTCTCGACCACGTTGATGCCAGCGGCATCCATCGCCAGCCGGAACCCGAGGTTGGTCATCACGGTCACGACGACGGTGTCGTTGGCGAGCTGACCTCGGTCACGAAGATCCGCTGCACAGATGGCGATGATGTGATCGCCGTCGACGACGGTGCCGGTGTGGTCGACAGCGATCAGTCGGTCGGCGTCACCGTCGAGTGCGACACCGATGTCGGCGCCGTGTTCGACGACGGCCGCTGCGACCAGTTCGGGATGTGTTGCTCCGCAGCCGTCGTTGATGTTCCGGCCATCGGGGTCAGCAGCGATGACCATCACGTCGGCACCCGCTGCACGCAACACCTCGGGTGCGATGGCGCAGCCAGCACCATTGGCAGCATCGAGCACGACCTTGACGCCGGACAAGTCGCGATCATCGAGAAGTGCCATGACGTGTGCTGAGTACGGCACATCGTCGGCGTGCGTACCCAGACGGCCTGCAGTACCGGTTGGTGCGCTCAATGAGTCCAACCTGGACTCGATCTCGGCCTCGACATCATCGGGGAGTTTCGTGCCGCCGGGAGCAAACAGCTTGATGCCGTTGTCACCAAAGGCGTTGTGCGACGCAGAGACGACGGCACCCATCACGCCGAGGCGTTGCGCTTCAAACGCCACCATCGGAGTGGTCGCCGTACCGAGGTCGATCACGTCGACACCCTCGGCTGCGAACCCGGCACCGAGCGCAGCACGGAACATCGGGGTGGACTCGCGCGTGTCGCCACCGATGACGACGACGTCCACCAATTCCGTGTCCGGGTCTGACCCCAGACGCGAAAGAACCTGGGCCGCAGCGCGACCCAGGTTCAATGCGAATTCGGCAGTCAGTTCGGTGTTGGCGACGCCACGGACGCCGTCGGTCCCGAACTTCATGAACCCAGCGCGATCAGCGCTTGGTGAACTGCGGTGCCTTACGAGCCTTCTTGAGGCCGTACTTCTTGGACTCCTTCTTACGGGAGTCACGAGTGAGAAGACCGGCAGACTTCAGTGTGCCGCGGCTCTCCGGGTCGAGTTCGAGGAGCGACCGAGCAATGGCCATGCGCAGTGCGCCAGCCTGGCCGCTGATGCCGCCGCCATGGATGCTGGCGGTGATGTCGTAGGACTCGGTGGTCTCGGTGACGGTGAGGGCCTCGGTGACGACCATCCGCGATGCGGCGGTCGGGAAGTACACCTCGAGGGTCTTGCCGTTGATG
This sequence comes from Ilumatobacter sp., assembly GCA_029263275.1. GTDB lineage: Bacteria > Actinomycetota > Acidimicrobiia > Acidimicrobiales > Ilumatobacteraceae > Ilumatobacter_A. Next base: position 6,667 of record JAJCXU010000565.1, on the reverse strand, counting down.
GTGAACTGGCCCGTGCCGGGGCGGAGCGACGCACGTGCGACGGAGCGCTTGCGACGGCCGGTGGTCTGGGTGAGCGGTGCTGTTGCCATGATTCTGTTCCTGTTTCTCAGCGACGCTTCGCGCCAGCGATTTCGAATGCCTTGGGCATCTGCGACCCGTGGGGATGGTTGGAGCCGGCGTACACCTTGAGCTTGGTGAGCTGCTGGCGGCCGAGGGGGCCCTTGGGGAGCATGCCGCGAACCGAGCGACGCACAGCGTCGGCAGGCTTGCGAGCATGGAAGTGAGCGAACGACTCGCTCTTGATGCCGCCCGGGTAGCCCGAGTGGGTGTAGATCATCTGTCGGTCAGCCTTGTCGGAGGTCATGATGACCTTGTCGGCGTTGATGATGATCACGTGGTCGCCGGTGTCGATGTGCGGCGAGAAGATCGGCTTGTGCTTGCCGCGCAGGAGACGAGCGACTTCGGTGGCCATGCGTCCAAGGACCATGCCTTCCGCGTCAATGACGTGCCAGTCACGGGTGATTTCGCTTGCTTTGGGTGTGTAGGTGGCCATGGCCAGACTCGTCTCGTTCGAGAGGTGGTTACCGACTGCATCACGATTGCTCGATCACAGCATCCAAGTGCAGGCCTCACACGCGTGACGCGTCAACCTGCTCCAGGGAACCGTGAAATGATACGGCGCGCGATCAAACGCGGCAACGCCACGGGTCAGATGCCAACGTTCGCCGGACGAGGGTCACGCCTCGATGGGCACGCTGACGGCGCCGACCACGTCGTCGACCCACCCGACCACACGGTCTGCCATCGCCAGCGACGAATACTCTTCGTCGACGCGCTGGCGGCACGCCGCCCGGTCGATCTCGTCGATCCGACCGACCGTGCGAGCCAAAGCATCCACGTCATCAGCGGGCACGACGAAGCCGGTGACCCCGTCGACAACGATCTCTGCGGGCCCGCCACGGTCGTAGGTGAGCACCGGGACACCGGTGGCCATGGCTTCGATCGCCACGTTGCCGAATGCCTCAACCCACTTCGGGGTCATCACCAGTGCGGCGCAACGACCGATCTCTGCCTGCAGCTCATCGGTCGGCAGAAAGCCGCGGTAGTCAAGGCGGGCGTCGGGGTGCTCAGCGACGATCCGATCCCAATACGCCTCGTCCTGCATCATCCCCCACACACGAACCACGCGCCCGGTCCGAGCTGAGAGCTCAGCGACATCCTCAAGGCCCTTCTCCGGCGAGATACGGCCGACGAAACCGAGCGCAGCGCCTGCATCAGCAGCGAGTTGCACGTCGTATCGCTCGGTGACGATCCCATTGCCGACGATACGAAACATGGCGGGGTCAGGGAAGGTCTCGGCCTGAGCCAGGCTGTGCGCCGCGAGCCGGCCAGGGACCTGCTGCGCAACGTCGGCAAGAGCGGCGTCCATGACGTCGTTGAGCGAGCCCATCGAAACGAGATGGAGGACGGGCACTTCCAGGTATGACGTGAGGTACAGGGGCAACCAGTCGTAGGCCAGGTTGATCACGACGTCGAACTCGCCCTGGATGTCGGACACCGTGCGCCACATCGCCGCGAGCACTGAGCCGCTGGGCATCTCGATCAGGGCGTCGCGGTCCTGGGTTTGGCTGCTCACCTGCAACGCACCATCGACCTGGTGCACGCGTTCGCCGACATGCAGCGAGCCCGACGGTGCGACCACCTCGACGTGGTGCCCGCGCAAGCCCAATCCGTACACCATGTTGTGCAGCGTGAGTTCGACGCCGCCGCCAATTCCCGACCCGAGCGGGCCAACGGGCGTCGATGCCAACAGGATCCGTCGCGCTGTCACACCCACTGCAACGCATCAAGACACCGGATATTCCGTCGAAGTACTGTCTTGAACACCATGGCCTCGGACGATTCTCAAGAATTGCCTCAAGAACTGGCCTCCGCGCGCCGATACCCCCCTGTGGCGCCTGTCGACAACTCCATGCCGACGCCCTCCATCGACGCACTTGCGGACCCGGTCATCGGTGTCGACCCCGAAGGAATTCTTCGCTACGGCAATGAGCGCGCCGTCGAAGTACTCGGTTGGGACACGAACCTGGTCGGCACCTCGGTGCTCGATCTCATTCACCCCGACGACATAAACATCGTCGTGTCCTCGATGTCGACGGTGGTCGAGAAGTCGTTCGGACAGTTGTTGCGCATCCGAGCCCGTCACGGCCGCGGCCCATGGGTCCATCTCGAGCTTCGTGGGTCCATGCAGACCCTCGACGGCAACGAACTCATCATCCTCGTCGCACGCGACACCACCGACCGACACGAACTCGACTTCGATCAGGGTGATGTGGCCGTGTTGCGTTCGGTCATGAACAACATGCACGGCATGGTGGCGCTGATGACCGAAGACGGCCGTGTCCGTTCGGTCAATGGTTCCGTCACGCGCCTGCTCGGCCACGACCCTGAGTTGATCCGTAACCAGTCGTTTGTCGGGTTCCTCCACGAGGACGACCGCGAGCAAATCCTCGAAATCGTGCAAGCGTTGCCGCCCAGCACGACCGTGGACTTCGATGCACGCCTGCGCGACGCCGACGGGGTACACCACGTCTGTGAGTTCACCGTGAACAACCTGCTCGACGATCCGGTCGTCGGCAGCTACATCGTCAGCGCACAGATCGCCACATCGCTGGTCGATGCCCGCAATCGTGTCGACTTCTTGGCCGAGCACGACAACCGAACCGGGCTCCTGAATCGCGATGGGTTCATGCGCGCAGCTCGTGACCTGATGGCTGACGGCGGCGGCCTCGGTCTGATGATCATCGACATCATCCATTTCCGCTCGATCAACGAGCTGTACGGCGAGCCGGTCGGCGATGCCGTACTCACCGCCGTTGCCGAACGCATCGATCAGATTCGCTGGCCTGACCTCATCACCGCTCGATTTGGCGGCGACGAGTTCGTCATGGCCGTTCGATCGTCGAACGAGGCGGCGATCGAGATGTTGCGCGAGCGCATCCGGCGCGACGTTGCCCAGTCGATTGCCATCAACGACCACGAGGTCAACTTCGCCATTCGCACGGCCACCTCGTTCGAGGCGCAGCCGCAGGGCCTCGACTCGCTTCTCGTCAGCGCGTCGAACGAGTTGATGTCGATCAAGCGCCACGCCGACCCCGAGTCAGGCGGCATCTCCTTCGACGCAATCAACGAGCGGCGCGCTCAGCTCGATCAGCTCCGGGCGGCCCTCAGCAACGGCGAAATTCAGCCGTTCTTCCAGCCGATCGTCGACGCCGATGGCTACGTCAAGGCAGTCGAGGCATTAGTGCGCTGGATTCACCCGGTCCGCGGCGTGCTCGGCGTCGGGGAGATCCTCCCGCTCGCACAGATGGCCGGCCTGGCCGAAGCGGTCGACGACCGAGTCCTCGAGATGGCACTGGCCTTCGCGGCACGACTCGAGGCTGCTGGCCACGGCACCGTCGAAGTGCACGTCAACGTCGACCCGAAGGTCATTGCGTCGCCGTCCTTCGGGCATTCCTTCTTGGACCGTTGCGAAACTGCAGGCGCCAACCCGGGACAGATGGTGGTCGAGATTACCGAGACCGACCTGTTGGCACCCGGAGCGATCTCACTGTCGAACATGGACAAGCTGCGTCGCGCTGGCACCCATGTATCGATCGACGATTTCGGTACCGGTTACTCCAGCCTTGCTCACCTGCTCGAACTGCCCGTCGACGGCGTGAAGATCGACCGTCGGTTCGTTGCCGGCATCGACATCGATCCCGCCGCGACGAACTTGACCACGGCCATTCTTGGGCTCAGCGACAGCCTGAATCTCACCTGTGTCGCTGAAGGCGTCGAGCAGCCGTATCAGCGAGATCGGTTGGCCGAGCGTGGCTGCGGCTTGTTCCAGGGCTGGTTGTTCGCCCCGGCGGCGCACGCCGACGAGATGCTCGAGATGCTTCCCCGCATCTCCCCCACCATCGACGACGACGCTCCCCGCCCCATCCCCGTCAGCTGACGGAGATCATCGTTCTCGCTTCCATGTGAGTACAAGCACCGTCCAACGGACCATATGCTCACACGAAACCTGGGTGACTCAGGCGTCCCAGCGGGGGCCGGTGAAACCAACGTGCCAGAGCGTCAGCCCCGTCGGCGGCGCAACCTGGCCGGCAGCGTTGCGGTCGTGCGCCGCGAGGATTTCCGGCATCGTGCTCGGGTCGATCCGGCCGCGTCCGACATCGACGAGCGTGCCGACGATGCTGCGCACCATCTGGTTACAGAACGACGATGCAGTGATCTCGAAGCGCAGCAGCGGCGACTCATCAATTCGATGCCAGCGGGCGGCCTTGAGCACTCGTCTCGTACTGGGCTCCTCGTAGCCCGGACCAGGCTTCAACCGTCGGCAGAACGATGAGAAGTCGTAGTGGCCGATCAGCAGTGCAGCCGCGGCATTCATCCGCTCGAGATCGAGGGCAGGCCCAAGGTGCCACACATGCCGAGCGACAAGTGGATTCGGTGCGCGATCGTTCCAGATGTCGTAGTGATACGTCCGAGATGTCGCGGTGAACCGGGCGCTGAAGTCATCGTCGACCCACTCGGGCTGACGAACCGAGATCTCAGGTCGCAGCAAGCGGTTGAGACTCGACATCAGGCGGTACAGATCGGTCCCGGCCGGGATCAGACCGTTCACGACTTGTCCCCAGCCGTGCACGCCAGCGTCGGTGCGCCCGCCGAGGACCAATTCCACCGGCTGGCGGACGATCAGTTCGATCGAGCGACGGAGCTCGCCTTCGACGGTCCGCACGCCGTCACTTTCAGCGAAGCCGCGAAAGTCCGTGCCGTCGTACGCGACAAGGAGCCTCACGTTCCGAAGCGATTGCTCCGTCACGATCGGCTCCTTGCCAACGATTTCTCGGTTGTGCGTGAACTCAGACGAGTTCGATGCGGGCCATCTCGGCGTTGTCGCCGTGACGCGTGCCCATCTTCAGGATGCGGGTGTATCCACCCGGGCGCTCCATGTAGCGAGGCGCCACGTCGTGGACCAGCTTGTAGGTCATTTCGCGGTCACCGAGGAAGGCCTGGATCTGACGGATCCGGTGGACCTGCATGGGGCCCTCTTCTTGGGCCTTCTTGGCCTTGGTGATCAGCTTCTCGGCGATTGGCCGGAGGTGCTTGGCCTTGGCCTCGGAGGTGGTGATGGCCTCGGCGGCGAACAGTGACGCGGCGAGGTTGGCCATCATGAGGCGCTGGTGCGCTGCGGAGCTACCGAAACGGCGGGAGCGACGGGGTGTAGGCATGGTTCAGTCTGTCTTTCTTGATCGCAGCTGGGCTCAGCCGCGAAGCTGGAGGCCGCGCTCGTCGAGCTTGGCCTTCACTTCGTCGAGGCTCTTCTGGCCGAAGTTGGTGATGTTGAGCAGGTCGTCTTCGGTCTTGGTCAGCAGTTCGCCGACCGTGTTGACCTGGGCCCGCTTGAGGCAGTTGTTCGGACGCTCCGAGAGATCGAGGTCTTCGATCGGGAGGTCGAGGTCAGGCGAGCTGACCGTGGTGTCGACGATCTCGCCGAGCTCGAGGCCCTGCGGCTCGTCAGCCATCGAGGCAACGAGTTCAGTCAGCGCGGTGAGCGTGGCACCGGCCGAGGCGAGTGCGTCGCCGGGCGTGATGGAACCGTCGGTGTCGATCTCGATGACAAGGCGGTCGTAGTTGGTGGCCTGCTCGACACGAGTCGGCTCAACGGTGAACGACACACGACGCACCGGGCTGAAGATCGCATCGATCGGGATGACGCCGATGGTGCGGTTGTCGTCTTCGCGGTTGCTCGACATGTAGCCACGACCCTGCTCGACGGTGAGGTCGATCGACAGGCGGCCCTTGGTGTTGAGCGTGGCGATGTGGAGTTCCTTGTTGAGGACTTCGACGTCGGCTGGGCACTCGATGTCGGCACCGGTGACGCTGGCAGCGCCACGAGCGTCGAGGCGCATGGTGACCGCCTCGTCGGACTCGCAAGTGACCACGATGTCCTTCAGGTTCAAGATGATGTCGGTCACGTCTTCGGCAACGCCGCCGATCGTGTCGAACTCATGGAGCGCCTCGTCGAAACGAACCGACGTGATTGCTGCGCCAGGGATCGACGACAGCAGAGTGCGGCGCAAGGAGTTACCGAGCGTGTGACCGAAGCCAGGCTCGAGTGGGCCGACAGCAAACTGCTGACGATTGTTCGACTCTTCGCCGAGGGCTTCGATGGAGGGGCGCTGCATGACGAGCATTTGGTGCCGGGCCTTTCAACTGCTGTGTTCGTGATGTGACAAGACGTGGATACCGGCCGAGCCGGCGGTGCGAGTGACTCGGATGATTCCGAGCAACTCCGAGGGATTACTTCGAGTAGAGCTCGACGATGAGCGATTCGCGCACCGGGACGTCGATGTGTTCGCGCTCTGGGAGCGAACGCACCGTGACCTGCTTGCCACCGTCGCCAGCCTCAAGCCAGCCGACGAGGCTGCGATCGAGAGTGTCGCGGTTGTGCTGGATGACGATCATCTTCTCAGCCCTGGGTGAGAGGGAGATGACCTGACCGCGCTTGACGCGGAAGCTGGCGATGTCGACGCGCTTGCCATCGACCTGGATGAGGCCATGGTTCACGAATTGACGTGCCTGCGGGCGAGTGGAGGCCCAGCCGGCGCGAAACACG
>JAJCXU010000564.1 GCA_029263275.1 Ilumatobacter sp. | reverse complement strand
CAAGGTAGGAGCCACGAGAAAGTCGGCGCCAGCGTCAACGGCCTGACGAGCCTGATGGCTGCTGAGCACGGTGCCCATACCGAGGAATGCGCCGTCCACCCGTCGAGCGGCTTCAAGAGCTTCAAGGGCGTTCTCGGCCGTCATGGTGAACTCGACGACATTGAGACGTGCCGCGCACAGCATGTTGACGAGCCGGGAGGACCGCTCGATGCGTGGGGCGCGCAGCACGGGGATCACCCGCGCGTCGAGAATTGCTTGGTCGAGTTTGGTCATCGTCGCACATCCTGCGTGCGGCAACGCTCGGCAGTGAGATCGGAATCGGTAGGTAGCCCTTGCCAGTCGCCTGGCGAGGCTGCGACGAGCGCGCCCGCCACAGCGGCTCTGGAGAGACAATCCTCAGGGGCATGCCCGCTGAGGCGACCGTCCAGGTATGCCGCGGTGAAGGCATCACCGGCTCCCACCGGATCGATCTCTACGACGGGATGCGGCGCGACCCTGAGCAGTCGGCCGTCGATCACAGCAAGAGCGCCTTCGGAGCCACATCGAACGATGGCATCTGCCTGGCACATCTCGGCGAGCCGAACCGTCGCCTTCGCCGGATCGGCCTCATTGGTGAGAAACTCTGCCTCGTCCTTGCTGGCTTGCACGGAACCAGCGCGAGACACGAACCAGGTGAGCATCTCGCGCGCTCTGTCCTGGTCGGGCCAGAGCGACGTGCGCAGGTTGACGTCGAATGACACCAGCCGCCCATATTGATTGGCCAGTTCGACGGCAGCCATGGTCGCCCTTCGAGCGGAGTCCGACAGAGCCGGCGTGATGCCGGTGAGGTGAAGGGCGTCGCAGTTGGCGATATCGACGCTCTTGAGGTCCGTCTCGTCCAGTGACGACCCGGCCGAGTTCCTTCTTCGATACTCGACTTGCCAACGACCCGCGCGCCGTTGCGACTTGATGACCAGCCCCGTTGGGGCGTTCTCGCTGACGCGGAGATGGTCCACGATGACGCGCTCGGCCCTGAGATCCCGCACTATGGAGGATCCGAAATCATCGCACCCCACGCGACCGACGAGGGCTGCGAGACGACCCAGCCGAGCGAGACCGATCGCCACGTTGAGCTCCGCACCGCATGAACCGAACCGGTAGAGACTTCCGCTTGCAGCACTTCCGATGTCGGTGAGAGCGAGCAGCCCAAGGGGTTCACCGATCGTGATGACTGATAATGCTGGTCGGGAGTTCATCAGGAGCAGGCGTCTGGCGCAGCCATGAGTGCGACGATGATCGGAGACGTCGAACTTCGAAGCCACCAAGGTCGAGTTCTTCCAGACCTCTTCAGAGTTTCAGCGGTTCGCATCGTCAGGCCGACCAGATTCTGCAACACTCGAGGGTCGAACGACGCTGGCCAGCGCGACGGTTCATCGATGTTCGGCACTCTTGATCCTCCGGACGAGTCATGGGTTTATAATACGTAGTATGTATAGAGATGTACACAGATGAGGGCCGTTCGCTGGCATGCCAGGCACGATGTTCGGCTCGACGACGTCGACGAACCGCAAGTGACGGGGCCGACCGATGTGATCGTGCGCGTTGATGCATGTGGAATCTGCGGGAGCGACATCGAGGAGGTGGAGCATGGCCCGGTCGTGATCCCGGTGGGTGCTGCACATCCCATCACCCACGCCATGGCTCCGATCACACTCGGTCACGAGTTCGCGGGCCGCGTCGAGTCGGTGGGAGCCGACGTTGCTCTCCCGATCGGGGTGCGCGTCACGGCAACTCCGGTCGTGTGGTGCGGCCGATGCGACGCATGCAGAGCCGGACAGATCCGCAGGTGCGCGAACATCGGCGTGATCGGGCTCAGCCAGGACGGCGGACTCGCGGAGCTGGTACGCGTCAACGCGGCGCAGTGCGTTAGCCTGCCTGACTCGATCGCCACCTGGCATGGGGCGCTCGTCGAGCCACTTGCAGTCGCGGTTCATGCCTTCGACCAGATCGAGATCGAGCACCGGTCGGTCGGAGTCGTGGGTTTCGGCTCGGTCGGTGCATCGATCGCGACGGTCGCACGCACGATGGGAGCGACTCGGGTCGTCGCGCTCGACGTCGACCCGCGACGCGTTGCGGATGCTGACTCGAGAGGGTTCGAGGCGGCATTGGCCGAGCGAGCCACCGACTACGAACTCGACGTTGTCGTCGAAGCGTCAGGAGCAGCGGCGTCGCTGGCAACCTGCATGGCCGCAGCACGGACGGGCGGAACGATCGTCCTCGTTGGCATCCGAGCGGGGTCAGTTCCATTGCCACTGAAAGAAGCTGTCTATGGCGAGTTCAACATCGTCGGTCGCGTCGGACATGAACTGTCGGAGTTCCGGCAAGCAGCCACTCTCATCAGCAACCTTGTCGCACCGCTCAGCCCCCCGCCGACGTTGGTGACCCTTGAAGCGTCGATCGAATACCTCATGAACATGTCCGCTGAACGAATCGATGGGAAGGTTGTCGCGTGCCCGTCAATGTAGAAAAGACCATTGGTACGCCCGTCACGCTGCGTTCGAACAGTTGGTTCGATCCATCAAAGACGAGCAGCTTCATTGCTCGATCGTGGATGCGAAGAGGATTGCCGAACGACGTCTTCGACCAGGGCAAGCCGATCATCGGGATCTGCACGGCATGGTCTGAACTCGCACCCTGCAATCTCGGCCTCAAGGACCTCGCAGAGCACGTCAAACGCGGCATCTGG
>JAJCXU010000563.1 GCA_029263275.1 Ilumatobacter sp. | reverse complement strand
TTGGACTCCCGATTCTTCATCGGCCCGAGCACAACGGTGAGCTTCGGATGACGCTGCTCGCCAGCCATCTCATCGGCGTCGCCCTCGCTCGACAGATGATCGAACTCGACCCACTCACGACACCGAGCCTCGATGAGCTCGCCGAAGCAGTCGCCCCGTCCATCCAGATCTACATCGACGGTCGACACGACTCCTGAGACCCACCGGGTTTGAACGACGTGTCTCTACAGTGATCGCCAATGTTTGTTGACCTCATCGTTGTCGGCGGTGGGGCCGCAGGATTCTTCTCTGCGATCACGTGCGCGGAGCACTCGGACAAGTCGGTGTTGATCCTCGAGAAGACGTCGCAGCTGTTGCAGAAGGTGAAGATCTCCGGTGGCGGTCGCTGCAATGTCACGCACGAGTGCTTCGAGCCACGTGAACTGAGCCGGAACTACCCCCGCGGTGAGAAGTCGCTGATCGGCCCGTTCCACCGGTTCGGCGCGGCCGACACCGTCGAGTGGTTCGCCAGCCACGGCGTCACGCTCAAGACCGAGGCCGACGGCCGAATGTTCCCCGACACCGACAGCTCACAGACCATCATCGACACCCTGCTCGGTGCCGCCGACGCCGCAGGGGTCCGCATCCACACCTCGGAGGGCGTGATCTCCATCGTGAAGAACGACGGTCTCTTCGAACTCGAAACCGAGACGGGCAACACCTACACCGCGACGAGCGTGCTCATCGCGACGGGCGGAACACGGCTCGCCGCCGGCGCCAAGCTCGCCGCCAGCCTGGGGCACAGGCTGTTGCCCGCAACACCGTCGCTCTTCACGTTCAAGATCAGCGACCCACGACTGCACGAGTTGTCCGGCCTGTCGGTCAACCCGACTGAGGCCAAGATCCAGCAGAGCAAGCTCCAAAGCAGAGGCCCGCTCCTCATCACGCACTGGGGTGTCAGCGGTCCGGGGATTCTGAAGATCTCCGCGTGGGGCGCACGCGAGTTGGCCGAGCGTGACTATCGGTTCGACGTGTCCGTCAACTGGTTGCCCGACGACGACCCAGCAGCGGCGATCGCTGCAGGCCGACGCGACGAAGCCAAGCGTCAACTCTCCAGCCGCAGCCCGTTCGCGACAATCCCCAAGCGACTCTGGCTCCGCCTGCTCATCGCTGCAGGCATCCCCGACACCATGACCTGGTCACAGCTCAGCAAGGTGCAAGCGAATCAGCTGCTCGATCAGCTCACCAACTCAACGTTTGCGGTCAACGGCAAGAGCACGAACAAGGACGAATTCGTCACCTGCGGCGGCGTCTCGCTCGACGAGATCAACTTCAAGACCATGGAGAGCAAGCTCGTGCCGGGCCTCTACTTCGCGGGCGAAGTGATCGACGTCGACGGCATCACCGGCGGCTTCAACTTCCAGAACGCCTGGACCAATGGCTTCCACGCCGGTTCAGACATCGCTGCCCGGTAGATCGGCGTGTCCGGCAGGAGTGGGGCTGTCAAGCAACCGATTCTTGCCAGGCCGGAACCTCGCCACGAATCCTCGACCTGAAGCGGAAGTACTCGACGGTGAGCGTTGCGATGAGGATCAGGGTCGACACGAGGACGACGTCCTTCGCTGCGCCGTTCCACGCACCGACAACCACAGCGATCAAGACCACGCCGACCACACGCTCGTAGAGCACCGTCCGCCAGCAACGCCACGCCGCAGCGGCCAGACCCAACAAATACATGCCGATCGCCGCGACGAAGATCCTCGCCACCACGTTGTCCATCGGGTCGTTCGGGTGCAGGAACGCCTCTTCCAGGGCGACCGCGTAGAACACGGTGCCGGCAACGATCGGGTAGTGCAGGAGCGAATACACGTCTCGGGCGACCCGCCCGACGCGATCGGGGCCGGCGAGCCGCAAGGCGCTCTCCATTGCTTCCTGTAGCCGGTCGAAGTACGCCCACCACAACGCGCTGACTCCAGCGAGGCCGACAGCAAATTGCAGGGCCAGAGCGGCGTCGATCTCAAAGCCTTCCAGCGCGACACCGACCGCGATGATTCCCTCGCCCAGCGCAATGATGAGGATCAGTCCGTGTCGTTCGGCGAAGTGGCCGGCATCGACCTTCCAGGCGACCTTGCCGGCGAAGACCGTCGCGATCAGTTCGACCGCCAACGCGCCAAGCCAGATCCATTGCATCTCATCGCCACCGACCAATCCCCCGACGAGGACGATCGCCGTCGCTGACAATGACACCGGGAGGTACATCACGACGGCGCGCATCTCGACGGGATCGTGGCGAGTGCCCCACACGAAGACCACTGCTGCGACGACACGAACGAGGACATATCCGAAGGCCAGCCAGTCGCCGTCACCGTCGAACGCTGTCGGCACGGCGAAGGCCATGCCGAACACGCCAAGCATCGACACGAGAACGGCCACACGAGTGAGGCGGGGTTCGAGATCGACCACATTGGTCGTCCACGCCCAGTTCGTCCACGCCCACCACATGATGGCGAGCACCAGCCCACCACGGAGCACGCCGGTCAGCGTGAGGTCGTGGACGACGAGCGACACCACCTGGGTGATCGCGAACACGAACACCAGGTCGAAGAACAGCTCCAGCGGTTGGGCCGCCTTTTCCTTCAGTTCTTCATCGAGCTCCTCTTCGAGGACTTCGATCTGATCCTGAAGGTCAGCAACGGACTGTGGATCGTCGGTACTCATCGCCGCACGACAATAGCGCCCGGCGTCGCCACCGGTTCCCGATCAGCGAGAGGCTTTGCCCTTGCGTTCAAGCGCGGTGATCGACCCGATCGAAGCGGCGATCCACACGACGAGTGTCCATGCTGGGATATCGGTCACCACGATCACGATCAACCATGCGAGGCACAACGCGAACCACACGTAGGGGATCCAGCGCTTCCAGTTGATGCGCTGCGGGGTGGTTTCGTCGCTGGTCCATGCGTTGAGTATGACGCGGGAACGCGGCGGTCAGGCCGTTGACAGACCGAATGCCGGGTAGTCGTTCTCGACCATCATGGCGTAGACCCAGACTCGGTAGTAGTAGTTGCCGACGCGCACCAGGAAGTCACGCATCCCTTGCGGCCACGCCCCAGTGAACAGCACGGCGAACCAGCCGATCACGGCGACGACCGCTGCTCCGATGAAATAGAACATCATCACGAAGTAGTGCGGGATCGCCTTGAACACGTTGAGCGCTGCCGAGCGCGGCACGTCCTCCGGCACGTCGGGCAAGTTCAGCCGTACGGGCGGATACTCGTTGTTGTCGTCCACCCTGGTGTCGAAGTCGAACGGCGGGTAGATCTCGGAGTAGCCGAGCAGGTATCCGGCGGTACGAGCGTTGTATCGCTCGTACATCACCACCACCCGGTACAGGCCTGGGTGCAGCTTCCCGGTGAAGATCAGCA
>JAJCXU010000562.1 GCA_029263275.1 Ilumatobacter sp. | reverse complement strand
AGCGTGTCGGTATTGACCGAACGACTCGGCCCACTCGATCCATTCGAGCGCCTCGCATCGGTGGCAGTCGGAGCATCGGTGGCAATGGCTCCACTCCTCCTCACGCTGCCCGCCAGCGAGGCGCTCCCGACCTCACTCGGTTCGCTGGGTTGGGTGCTCGCCATCGGCGCGATCTCGGCGCTGATCCCGATGACGATCTACGCCGCGGCTGCACCGGTCATCGGGTCAGCACGGTGTGCCGCTGCGGGGGCCTCCGAGCTCCCGACGATGTTCTTGATCGGCTCGGTGTTCTTCAACGAAGCCGTCACGCTCGGCCACATCGCCTCGGCGGCGATCATCGTCGGAGCGATTGCACTGACCCGCAGTGCCCGTTCGACGCACGTCGTCCCCGACGAGGATCCACCCGCCGCTGCGCCGATCCGGGCCCCGCATCTCCGTCCGGTGAGCCCAGCAATCGAACCCGCCTGAGACACAGACAGCAGTTCAGCGACCGAGCAGGGCAGCCCACTGATCGGGGGTCGCGTCGATCACGTCGGTGATCGTCGGTGCCTTCTCGACGTCCGGGCCGTGGAGCAGCAGCAGCGTCCCCTCCCGGTAGCCGACCTCGAGCGGTACGTGCTGATCGATCACTGCGCCGTACTGGTGGAGCGCATCGCCCACGATCGCCGAGAGTCGGTACGGGCCATCGATGCCTGGCGCCGTGCATTCGCTCGACGCCGTCGTGCCCTGCACCTCGGTGTCGACCCCTTCGTGCAGCGATTGGAAGCGCGGGCTGTCACTTCCCAGATCGATCGAGAACCCGGGATACGGAGCCTCGAGCGGCGCCGGGATCAATGACTCGATGATGTCGACAAGGTCCTACTCGCCGAGGCCGCGGGATCGGAGGTAGCCAGTGCTGCCGTCCGGCAAGTCCCACGTTGCAGCACCGTTTCCGTTCGGGAAGACGCGCAGGCTGACAAGGTTGCCGCCGACCTCGACCGAGTCGCCGCCTTCACGTCGCCACTCGCCGGCTGGGTACCGCAGGAGGAGCGCAAACGGATCGGCGGGCGTGGTGTCGGGTTCAGCGATCACTTGCACGGTGACCGGTGCATCGCTCGACTGCGCGAAGAACGTGCGGTCGCCAGCGATTTCGCGCTCATCGGCTGAACGCGCCACACACACCGAGTCGTCGAAGACTGGGCGAGTGATGCCCAATGTGCCGACCGGCTCGATCGTGGCGGCGGTCGTCGACGTGCGTGCAACAGAATCGGCGGGGGCAGTCGCAATGGTCGTGCGCTCCGACATGCTCACCACGGTCAAGGTCGTCCCTGCATCGTCGGGATCGGACGCACACGCGCCCAGGACGAGGACGCCCGATGCGACGAGGGTGATCCACTTCGACCGCATCGCGAAAACCTACGACACGGGTCTCGCTGCCGCCCTGCAACCACCCAGGTCCGCGGGCCTGGCGATTCACGTTTGCACCCGGTCCGGACGTGAGCGGGGTCAGGTCGCGGTGTTGATGGCGTCGTCGACGACGTCTTCCAGGAGGGCAGCCAGCTCGTTGCCGGTGCCCGAGTCGGCTTCGATCACGAGGTAGACCCCATAGCCATCCTCCAAGTCGAGCCAGGGCTGTGAGCCGTACGCACCACCATCGCTGATCAGACCGGTTTCACGATCGATCCACCAGCCCATGCCATAGCCGGTCGCGTCGCCAGCACTGCCGTCGTAGGCATCGGCGATCCGATCACCGTGCATGGCGTCGAGCGCGCTTTGCGACAGCACCTGATTGTCGCCGCACATGCCGCCGCGCAGGTGCATCAGCAGCAGCTTGGCGTAGTCGCCGGTGGTGACGTACGCGCCGCCCTCCAGGTTCGGATTGTCGGTCTCGACCAACGTCGACGGGTCGCCGCCGAATTCGGCGGGGTAGTCGAACCCACTGCTGAACTGGCCGAAGTGATTATTGAACGCGAGGGCTTCGAGTTCGCATGGTCCGACATAGATCTCGTCGATCAACTCAGCCCATGACTGGCCCGAAGCTGCTTCGGCGACGGCTCCCGCAACTTGCCACTGCGCTCCGCCGTACCGGAACTCGGAGTCGGGAGCGATGACATCCCTGTCGTCGTCGGTTGTCTCGAAGATCGCCGCGCCACATTCCTGCAGCGTGCCATCGGCGATGTACTGGCAGATGTAAGGAAGGAACGCGGGATTCGGAAACAGACCGACCAAGCCCGAGCTGTTCGAGATCAACTGGGCGGGCGTGATATCCGGGTTGCCGACTCCCCACTCGGCAACTTCCGAGATCGGTGCGTCGATGTCGAGCAGTCCTTCGTCCTGCAGTGCCAGCAACACCCCAGCCGTGATCATCTTGCTCGACGAGGCGACCAACGAAACCCGCTCGGCAGAGAATTCGCCCCAGTAGTCCTCGTGTACCACTCCATCGTCAGCATCGACGATGACGAGGCCTGCCCCGTTGAGGCCGCGCTCGTCGACGAAGTCCGCCACGATCGGATCGATTGCCGTGAAGTCGTAGACCGCCACGTCATCCGGCTGCTCCGTCGACGGCGACGTCTCGGGCGGCATCTCGGTCACCACTGTCGTCTCGGCTGGCGCCTGCGTCGCGGTTGGCGCGTCGGTTGCCGGGGGCTCCTCGGTCGCTGACGGTGCGCCAGTCGCAACTGGTGACTCAGTCGCGGCTGGGGTGGTTGCCGCTTCGTCCGCATCACTCGACGCGCAGCCCGCGACCACGAGTGACAACGATGCGATGATCACGAAGCAACGGCTGTTCATGCCAGGACGGTAGTGCTGAGCGCAATCCAGCATCGTGTCGTTCCTTCGCGGTGCACTCAATCGGCTGATTCGCGCTGACGAGCAGATCGTCAAAAACTGCAACACTGGCGCGATGAGCGACGACCGCAAGCCCAAGCCGCCCACCGACCACACGCTCGAACTGCTCTCCGCTGCATCGGGCGCCTTCATCCCCGACACGGCAGACATGGATCGCGTCACGCGCGGCCTGATCGCCACGCACCCCACCGGGGTGATCGAAGAGAACGGGCGAACCGTGTGGGACATCGGTCGCCACGACTTCGTCCGCGAATCCGAGGACGCTCCCGACTCGGTCAATGCCAGCCTCTGGAACCAGGCGCGGCTGAACGCAGTCCACGGGCTGTTCGAAGTCGCACCCGGCCTCTGGCAGGCCCGGGGCTACGACATCTCGAACATCACGTTCATCGCGGGCGACACCGGTTGGCTCATCATCGATCCGCTCACCAGCGAGGCGTGCGCGAAAGCCTGCCTCGACTTGGCCAATGCAGAACTCGGCGAGCGCCCCGTCGTCGGGGTCATCTACACCCACAGCCATCTCGACCACTTCGGCGGCGTCCGTGGCGTGATCACCGATGAGCAGGTCGCGTCCGGCCAGGTGCGCATCATCGCCCCTGAACACTTCCTCCACGAGGCCGTGTTCGAGAACGTCGTCGCCGGGCCGGCGATGTTGCGCCGTGCGCAGTACCAGTTCGGCGGCATGCTCCCGGCCGGCCCGCGCCAACACGTCGACAGCGGCCTCGGCAAGGCCACACCGATGGGCCAAGTCGGCTTGATCCCTCCAACCGAGTACATCACCGAGACCGGGCAGGAAAAGGTGATCGACGGCATCCGAATCATCTTCCAGCTCACGCCCGAAGCCGAGGCTCCAGCGGAGATGAACTTCTTCTTCCCCGATCGCGGTGAACCC
>JAJCXU010000561.1 GCA_029263275.1 Ilumatobacter sp. | reverse complement strand
TTCACGACGCGCAGTACACGCCGGTCGAGTTCGCCCGCAAGCACGACTGGGGACACTGCACGATCGAGTACGCGGTCTGGGTCGCTGCCGAGGCCGGTGCGAAGCGCCTGGCGCTCTTCCATCACGACCCCTCCCACCACGACGAGATGCTCGACCGCCTCGCCGAAGAAGCAGCCGAATGCGGCCGAGAGTTCGGCGTCGAGGTCTTCGCAGCGCGCGAAGGTCAGACCATCGAGGTCTGAGCAGCCACCGTTGATCGCTTCGAGAGATCACATGACTGCGTCACATGCCTGACTGGATCCCCATCGCCGCCTCGGTGATCGTGGGCCTCGTCTTCCTCCTCGCCGGCGCGTCGAAAATCGCCGCCGGGCCCGAGTGGCCAGTGCAAGCACGCGGTCTCGGTGCCCCGTCCTTCGCGATTTCCGTCGTGCCGTGGATCGAGATCGCAATCGGCGCTGTGCTCGTGGTTCAGGTCGCACGGCGGCCCGCGGCGCTCGCGGCAACCGCGATGCTCATCGCGTTCACCCTGCTGATCCTGATGAAGATCGCGCAGGGTCGCCGGCCGTCGTGTGCCTGCTTCGGGGCCTGGTCGGCCAAGCCACTCGGCGTCGGGCACGTCGTGCGGAACTCCGTACTGATTGTCCTTGGCATCCTCGCGTCGTTGTGACGCCGATTGCGGCCCGTCAGGTCGTGGTGAGGATGAACGAGAGGACCCGAGCCTCATCGCGCCATGATTCGTAGCGGCCCGTCGCTCCGCCGTGGCCAGCGACCATCTCGGTTCTCATCACCAACGGCTTGGTTCCGGTTCCCACGGTGCGCAGGCGCGCGACCCACTTGGCCGGCTCGTGCACGCTCACCCGCGGGTCGTTCAATCCCGCCGTGACATACATCGCTGGGTAGTCGGCCGCCACGGTGTTGTCGTACGGCGCGTACGCACCCATCGCGGAGGCGAACGGCTCAGCGCGCGGATCGCCCCATTCCTCCCATTCGGTGACCGTGAGTGGCAACGTCGGGTCACTCATCGTGGAGACGATGTCGACGAACGGCACCTCGGCCACAACGCTGGCGTAGAGATCTGGGCGTTGGGTCAGACAGGCGCCGACGAGCAGCCCGCCCGCAGATCCACCGCGAATCGCCAAGCGATCCGGTGCCACCACGCCCTCGGCAACGAGATGTTCGGAGCACGCGATCATGTCGTCGAATGTGTGTTGCTTCGCGAGCAGCTTGCCGTCGAGATACCACTGGCGGCCCAATTCGCCGCCGCCGCGGATATGCGCAATGGCAAAGACGACGCCGCGGTCGAGCAGCGACAGTCGTGCGACGGAGAACCACGGTGGGAGCGACATCTCGTACGCGCCGTAGCCGTAGAGCACCGCGGCAGCGGTCCCGTCGAGGGGTGTGTCGACGTGATGCACGATGTCGAGCGGTACGAGCGCCGACTCGCCGTCGACAGTGCTCGGTGCCCACAGCCGGCGCGTCACATACTGGGTCAAGTCGACGTTGGGCGTGGGCATCTGTCGCAGCAACACCCTGTCGCCCGTCGCGACGTGTTCTTCGAACAGCGTCGGGGGAGTGGTCATCGAGGACGTGACGAAACGAATGGTCTCGGTGTCCCATTCGGGGTTCGAGGAGAGATCGACGTCGTGCGGGTCGCTGCCGAGGTCGATTGCCCGCTCGGGAATGGCGTCGTCCCGGAACAACATGCGCACCCGCGGTTGGGCGTCGGCCCATTCGTGGACGACCAAGAACGTCGCGAACGGTTCCGTTCCGGTGATTCGCCGACCTGGAACGTGCGGGATCAACTCCGACCAGGCGTCGCCATCGGACCAGTCGCCGCTGACCGATGCGGTGAGCACGCGGAAGTCGACCGCGCTCTCGTTGGTGGTCATCACGAACCGGTCGCCCCAGTGATCGACCTGGTAGTCGATTCCCTCGCGTCGCTCCCGTACCACGGTGAACGGTCGCGAGAGATCCGATGGGGCGAGCCGCACCTCGCTCGTCGTCCTACTCGCCGTGTGGATCACGATCCATTCGTTCGAACGGGTCTCGCCAATCGACACGAAGAACCGCTCGTCGGGTTCCTCGTACAGCAATTCGTCACCGTCGGTCGATGCTGTACCGACCGGATGGCGCCACACCTGGAAGGGGCGTTCCTGCTCATCGGAGCGCACGTAGAGGAGCCACTGCCCATTCGAGGACCAGCCCGTTCCGGCGTTGGCGATCTCGTCGATCAGATCATCGGTCTCCGACGCGGTGCCATCCTCGTCAAAGCGGCGGATGCGCAGGGTGTAGCGCTCGTCGCCCGAGGTGTCGACCGACCAGGCGAACATCGTGTGATCGTGTGATGCATCGAGGGCACCGAGGTCGAAGTACTCGTGGCCCTCGGCCTCGACGTTCTCATCGAGCAGCAGGAAGCGATCAGCCTCATCGTGGGTCGGCCCGCGATGATGCACCGGATAGCTGAGCCCCTCCTCGGTGCGGCTGACATACCACCACGGCCCGTTGCGGACCGGTGTCGACATGTCGGTCTCCTGCACGCGCGATTTGACCTCCTCGAAGATCGAATCGATCAACGCGGCGTGCGGCGCGAAATGCCGATCGCTGAACTCGTTCTCGGCCTTCAGGTACTGCAGGAGCTCGGGGTCGTCGACATTGCGCATCCACGCGTAGGGGTCGTCAACCGGCCCCGTAGGACGGTCCCAGGTGTGGGGCCGGGTTGGCGCGACCGGGGGAGCGCCGGGCTCGGGCTGGGAGCTGTGGGGTGCGTCATTGTTACTGATCACGGTCGAGCCAATGTACGCAGTCAGCGCTACCGTTCATCTCCATCATGCGTGTCTGGATCGACCAGGACCTCTGCACCGGCGACGGCATCTGCATCGACCACTGCCCCGACGTGTTCGTCCAACTCGAAGACGGCATTGCCTACGTCGCCGAGAACGGTGCCCCGCTGAACGACCCGGGCGGCTCCGGCAGCCTCGCCTGGGTCAGCAACCGCAACGTTGCCGACGTGGTCCACGCCGCCGAGGCGTGCCCCGGCGAGTGCATCTTCATCGAAGTCGACCTGCCGGTCGCTGAAGTCGCTGTCGACGGCACGGAGAACACGGCCGCCGCCTGACGAAGTCGTTCGCGATACCGCCGCGGAGGAGTCGCCAAGGCGATTTCGAATTAGTAACATGGCCGTAGTGTTAATTCCCCCCACTGCATCTCGATCACACACGGAGCGCTTCGCATGACTTCTTTCGATCTCGACCTCAGTAAGTACGACCTCGGTTGGAGCGACGAAGGTGTCGAGTACGCCTTCGACCCGGTGAAGGGCATCAACAAGGGTGTCGTCGAGCAGATCGCCTGGTGGAAGGGCGAGCCCGACTGGATGACCAAGATGCGGCTCCGTTCGCTGCGCTTGTTCGACAAGAAGCCGATGGCCGAATGGTTCGCGGTCAACATGCCCGACATCGACTTCCAGGACATCTACTACTACCTGCGCCCCAAGGGCGAGCAGGTCTCTGAGTGGGACGAACTCCCCGAAGAGATGATGCGCACCT
>JAJCXU010000560.1 GCA_029263275.1 Ilumatobacter sp. | reverse complement strand
CACTTGGGGTCTGACCCCAAGTGTGATCGGCCATGATGGGGTGATGCTCCGACATGTGGTGATGTTCTCCTGGACCGACGACGTCGACGAGGCGCACATCGCTGCCGTGTCGTCGGCGTTCGACACGCTTCCCGGCAAGATCGACGTGCTGCGCGGATATCGCCACGGTCCAGATGTCGGCATCTCCGACGGCAACTTCGACTACGTATTGGTCGCCGACGTCGACACCGCCGAGGACTTCGCGACGTATCGGGATCATCCCGACCACGTCGAATTCATCCAGGAGTTCCTCGCGGGCAGAGTCGCGCAGCGCTCCGCGGTTCAATACGAACTCGACTGACCATTACCTGACACGCTTGGGCACCTGCGACACTTGCGGCATGGGATTTCGCTTCGCCAACGTTGCCGGCCGCTCCTCACTCGTTGATGACGCCGGTGACTTCTACGACCTCGAACGGATGACGGGCGGTGACATATCGGCGGATCCCGAAGCGGCGCTGGCTGACCTCGACGCGCTGTCCGCAGCTCAGTCCCGGCTCGATGACATGACGCCGTTCGGCACGCTCGACGGCGCCGATATCCGCCCGCCGGTGACGCCCCGAAACGTCTTCGCCGTCGGCTTGAATTACGCCGACCACGTGGCCGAATCGAACATGGAACTGCCAACGGCACCGCTGGTGTTCACGAAGTTCCCCAGCTGCATCGTCGGCCCGAACGCCGACGTCGAACTCCGCAGCGAGCATGCCGACTACGAAGTCGAGGTGGTCGTGGTCATCGGGACCGGGGGCCGCGACATCGCAGCCGCTGATGCTTGGGATCATGTGCTGGGCCTCACGGCGGGGCAAGACATCTCCGACCGGGCGTTGCAGTTCGCGGCCCAGCCACCGCACTTCGACCTCGGGAAGTCGCGCGACACCTACGGCCCGCTCGGCCCAACGCTCGTTTCGCCCGACATGTTCGCCGATGCGACCGATCTTGCGCTCAGCTGCTCGATCAACGGTGAGGTGCGGCAGGACTCTCGAACGTCGAACCTGATCTTCTCGATCGCCGATCTGATTGCGTATCTGTCGTCGATCATGACGTTGGCGCCGGGCGACATCATCTTCACCGGGACGCCGGACGGCGTCGGTGGGTCGAAGGGGATCTTCCTCCAGCCAGGCGACGTCATCACCTCCGAGGTCGAAGGCATCGGAACGTTGACCAACCGCTGTATCTGACCGCAACTGCCGACGCCCCAGTGAGTTGGGCGACTGGCAGAGTGCGATGATGGGCGACATGCAAGGACTGCGCGACATCTGGAACGACGGCGGAACGACCCTGGGCGCGTGGCTGTTCTTGCCGAGTCCGGTTGCCGCGGAAGCGACGGCCCGCGCGGGGTTCGACTATGTGTGCATCGACACGCAGCACGGTGCGATCGAGTACTCCGATGTGGTCTCGATGGTTCCGGCCATCGAGCTGGGCGGCGGCCGTCCGATTGCCCGGGCCCCGTGGAACGAGCCAGGCATCATCGGCAAGTTGCTCGACGCTGGCGTGCACGGCGTGATCATCCCCATGGTCAATACCGCGGCAGAGGCCGAGGCCGCAGTGCGGGCGTGCAGGTATGCACCCGAAGGCCATCGCAGTTCCGGCCCGATTCTGGCGCAGATGCGTACCGACCGTCCCTACTTCGAATGGGCCCGTGACAACGTTGCGTGCATCCCGATGATCGAGACGGTCGAAGCGGTCGGGAACATCGACGAGATCCTCGCGGTCCCGGGCATCGATGCGATCTACGTCGGTCCGTCCGACCTGTCGATCACACTGGGTCTGGGGCCGGGCAATCATGACGAGTCGTCGGCCTTCACCGACGCACTCGACACGATCTCAGCGGCGTGCGCCCGAGCTGGCGTTGTTGCTGGCATCCATGCGACGGGTGCGTTGGCCGCCAACCGACTCGACCGGGGATACCGGATGGCCACGATCGCCGGTGATCTCCAGGCGATGCAGGCCGGTCTCGCCAGCGAACTTGCTCAGGCCCGCGGCGAACAGAGTGGCTCCGCGTCGTCGATGTACTGACGCTGAGCGCAGATGCCCGACGCGAGTAGATTGTTGCGATGGCAAGCAATCCGCACTTCGGTACCACCCGCGACGGCGACCATCCTGATCGTGCAGACGAGTGGGCGCAGATGCGCAGCAAGTACCTCAAGCCCAAGGGCGAGCGACCGGCCTCGTCGGCACGCGGAGTGCATCACCAGGCCCTGATCTCGAGCGACGTCGAGCGGACGATCGCGTTCTATCAAGACCTCCTCGAGTTCCCGCTGACCGAGCTCTTCCAGAACCGTGACTACGAGGGCTCGACGCACTTCTTCTTCGACATCGGCAACGGCAACGCGTTGGCGTTCTTCGACTTTCCCGGCCTCGGTCTCGAGGAATATGCCGAAGTGCTCGGTGGCCACCATCACCTGGCGATTTCCGTGCCGCCCGACAACTGGACGCGGTTGAAGGCCAAGCTCGAAGCTGCGGGCGTCGACACATTCCTCGTCGGTGACACGTCCCTCTACTTCGTTGGCCCGGACGGCGAACGCCTCGAGCTGATCAACGACCCGCTCGGTGAGATGTACGGCGCCCAAGTGCTCTGACAAACTCTCTGAGGGTTGCGGGTCAGGGGAGATCGGTGGTGTTGCGCGGGACCTCGGCCGTCGTTGCCCAGAGCTTGCCCGTGGCCGTGCCTGCCGCTGTCGAGGGATGTCCACCGGCGCTGGTCAAGGCGAAGAGCGTGCCACCGTTGCTGCCGCCGAGCATGCAGGCGTACGAGTTGTCCTCGGTCGGCAATCGGTGCGTGACCTCGCCGCCCTCCAGGACGCGGACGACTTGGCTGCCGGTGGCGTCGGAGTACCAGATGCCGCCAGCAGCATCGATCGTGCACCCATCGGGGGCGCTCCCTTCGATCTCGGCCCACGTCCGGCGGCCCGACAAGGTGGCATCTGGAGCGATGTCGAACGCGGTGAACTTCGCACCGAAGGACTCGCCGACGATGAGCGTCGTGCCGTCGTTGACGACGACCGATCCGTTGGGAAACATCAAGTCGGTCGCCGCGACTTCCACGCTGCCGTCTGGGCGAACGAGTGCGAGTGAGGCTGTCGCGAAGTCGTCGCCCGCTTCCATGTCGAAGCCGAAGTTGCCGACGTAGGCGTTGCCGACCGCGTCGACCACCATGTCGTTGCAGTGCCCCGTTGCGATCTCTGCCAGGTCGGCATGCTGCACGATGGTTCCGTCAGCTTCGATGCGCATCACGGTTCGGCTGCTCATCTCGACGAACAGCAACCGGCCATCGGGGAGCCACCCGAGCCCAGACGGCCGGCCGACGTCTCCGTGTTCGATGCGACGGACGCCATCGTCGCCGACCGATGAGATCGTGTGTTGGAAGAAGTCGCTGAACCACAGGCGCCCGCCATGCCAGCGTGGACCCTCGCCGAAGTCGATGCCATCAAGAACGAGTTGCCAGGTCATCGCGGCGACCGTACTTCGGCGGCCCGCGTCAGAGATCGGTGGAAGCGAGGTGCTCGGCGCCGGGGTCGAGGTGGGTGTGCGCGGCAGCGTGGTCGGTGAACCAGACGGCCTCGGTCCGAAGGCCAACGGCATCGTCGAGCGTTCCGGCGCAGATCGACCAGTGCTCATCAGCCGGGTCTTGATCGACGATCCGCCAGAACAGCGATGAGCCGCAATGTCGACAGAATGCGTAGGCGACATTCGCGTCATCGTCGGGGCTGAACCAGGTCAGTGCACCGGTTTGATCGACCGCGATGTTGGTGGCCAACGCGCCTGACGCGGCCATGAAGTTGCCGGTGGTCTTCTGACAGCGAACGCAATGGCATTGCCAGATGGGCCGCAATGGTCCCGACACCGTGTACTTGACCGCACCGCACAGACAACCGCCGTGCGTCACCTGCTGCGATTCGCCCGCCATCGTCTCAGTGTTGCAGCCCGACGTATGGTCCGGGGATGAAGATTGGTATCAACGGCTCCGGCCAACTTGCACGTCCGAACCTCGACGCCATCGTCACCGATGTCGAGAACAGCGAAGCGGACGGCTATGCGAGCTACTGGCTTGCGCAGACCGCACTTGCCGACTCGCTCGCGATGCTGGCCATCGCTGGCCGCACCACGTCGACGATCGAACTCGGCACGGCCGTGGTCCCCACGTGGACGCGTCACCCCGAGGTGATGGCTGCGGGAGCACTCACCGCGCAGGCCGCATCGAATGGACGCATCGTCCTGGGAATCGGCTTGGCACACCAGCCGTCGGTCGAAGACCGCTGGGGCATGAAGTGGGAGCGTCCGGTCAAGCACATGTCGGAGTACCTCGCGATCCTCGACTCGCTGCTGGAAACCGGCGCCGCCAGCCTGCAGGGTGAAGTGTGGTCGCTCGACCAACAAGCGGCATTGATGACCGACACCAAGCCGCTGGTGATGATCGCGGCGCTCGGCGAACAAATGTTGAAGATGGCCGGGAAGCGCACCGACGGCACGATTCTGTGGTGCGTGGGTCCGAAGACACTCGAGCAGCAAATCGTTCCGATCATCAACGAAGCAGCTGCGGGTGCCGGTCGGTCGACGCCGCGGGTGGTGTGCAGTTTGCCGGTGTGTGTCACCGACGATCCACAGCCGACGACCGAGTTCGTCGGCAAGATGCTCGAGGGTTACGCAGCGTTGCCGTCCTATCGCGCCGTGCTCGACATCGAAGGTGTCCACGGTGTCGAAGAGATCAGCCTGATCGGCAACGAGGATGAGGTCAATGCTGGCCTCGATGCCATTGCCGCCGCAGGAGCCACCGACTTCACCGCCGTGGTCATTCCCGACAGTGATGGCCCAACTCGAACGATGGATCTCCTCCAGTCACGAACCTGAGAGGTCAGCGCGTGCAGGTCTGGCGAAGCTTCAAGCGCTCAGTGTGGCGAAGTCGGTCGAGAAGATCAGGTCGACGCGACCGAGTCCTTGATCGACGGTGATCGCGCCGACGGATGCGCCAAGTGCAGCAACTGATCGACTTCGCCGGCTCGATCGAAGCACCAAGCGACTGATGCCAGCCTGGCCGGCCCGGCGAACCGTCGAGGTCAACAGCGCACGCCCGACGCCACGACTGCGCCAGTCAGCCACGACTGCAATCGATGTGTCTCCGGACGATTCGACACGTGCCATCCCGACGATCTGTCCGTCGACCACGGCGCCGAGCCGGATCCCACCCGCTGAGGTCACTCGATTGATCAACGACGGGAGTGGCGCCGGAGTTGCCCTTGCACCGAAGAAGCGCTGTTCGCTTCGGAGGTCATTGGCAAACTCATCGACAGCGTCGATCAAGGAGGGATGGTCGAGGGCAACGATGAGCGGTGTGTCGTTGAACATGACTCGATCGTCGCGGACCGTCGTGACCGGCGTGTTTCGGCGCTGTGATCGGTGAGTTACAGCTCCGTGTGCAGCGGAGTGCTCGCCG
>JAJCXU010000559.1 GCA_029263275.1 Ilumatobacter sp. | reverse complement strand
GAACGACTTCGCTCGGCTGTACGACATCGCGGAGCGGGTCATCCCGGCCGACATTCTGAATGCTCCAACGCCCACCGAAGACGAGGCAAAGAAGGAGCTGCTCGTGATGGCGGCGTCGTACTTTGGTGTCGGCACCGCTGGCGATCTCGCCGACTATCACCGGCTCGTGCACACTCGAACGCATCTCGCCGAACTCGTCGAGGAGGGGCGGTTGGTCGCCACCACGGTCGAGGGCTGGAAGCAGCAGGCTTACGCCCACCCCGACGCGAAGCGTCCGCGACGAATCGCTGCTCGGGCGCTTCTCAGCCCGTTCGATCCCGTTGTCTGGTACCGCGACCGCGCCGAGCGACTGTTCGGATTCCACTATCGCATCGAGATCTACACGCCCGAACCACAGCGGCGATTCGGCTACTACGTGCTCCCGTTCCTGCTCGGTGATGAACTCGTCGGCCGCGTCGACCTGAAAGCTGACCGCAAGGCTCGCCAACTGCTCGTTCAAGGCTCATACGGCGAACCGGGCATTGCGGAGGGGTACGTTGCTGCGGAACTCGCTGAAGAACTCCGGCTGATGGCCGGTTGGCTCGACCTCGACGATGTCGTGGTCAAACCGCGAGGCGACTTGTCGAAAGCACTGAGCGCCGCGATCTGAGACTTCTGAGATGCGTACGGTCGGCGCGTGTCAGCCGGCTGGAAGTGCCCAGCGGAGCGTACGCGTGATGAGGCCGCCAGCCGGACGAAGGACGGTCGCCTCCGACACGGGGAGCCAAGGCAGGCGCAACGGGAAGCGGGTCCACGCGGGCATCAGGGCCACGGCCGCTGCACAGATCAGCCCGTACGGTGCGCGCCCGGCCAGGGGGAGCGGCGGCTGAATGAGGAGATAACGCGCGGCGTCGCGCGCCTCGCGCGTGCCGCGCAATTCGGGCCGAAAGGTGCGGAGGTGTTGGCGGAGTTCGTTCTCGGTCTCTGGCGGGTGCTCGACACCGAGTGCTCGCGCGACGACCGCTGATTCGGCGACGTAACGGTCGCGGTCGCCGCCGCCGAGTGGTTGCTGGCCGTAGCGGTCATGGGCCGCGAGGAAGCTGTCGAGCTCGGCGAGGTGAACCCAATGCAGCAAATGAGGGTCGTTGGCGGCATAGGCGCGGCCGTCGGACGACGTCCCGACAACTCGCTCGTGGACTCGGTGGACGATGTCGACCGCCTGCTGTGCCTCCGATGCCGGGCCGAACGTCGTCGCCGCCAGGAAGTCGGCCGTGCGCTGCAGCCGACCCCACGGGTCAGCCCGGTAGTCCGAGTGCTGTGCGACGCCGGCCATGGCGAGCGGATGCAGTGATTGGAACAAGAGCGCGCGCATTCCGCCGATGAACATCGACGCGTCGCCATGGACCCGTCGGATCGGCGCATCGTCGTCGAACCAGCCGGGTTCATCGGTGTCGAACAGTTCGGTCCGGCGGACGTCAGCGTCGGGGCCGACCACGCGTTCGCGGATCTGGTCTCCAAGCCAGGTGCGGAGTTCCGCTGGAGAGGGCGCCATTGGCTCATCGTGTCACGGGATGCTGAGTACCATCCGAACGTGCCCGAAGAAAGTCCAAACGAGAACGAGCCGTCCGTCGAGACCGCCGTGGACGACGCCGCCGGCCGGCTGGATGGAGCCGGCAATCGATTCGATCGGCGTGCGACTGATCGTGTGCTCCCGCGGTGGGTGCTTCCCGGCGTCGCAGTGTTCTGGACCGGCTTTCTCCTCACGTTTGTCGCACGTCACGTGTTCAACCGACTCGCGAGCTTGCTCATCCTGCTGCTCGTTTCACTGTTTCTTGCACTCGCCATCGAACCCGGTGTCAACAAGCTGGCCGCGCGTGGCTGGCGACGCGGTCGCGCCACGATGTCGATCCTGCTCGGGGTCCTCCTCGCGTTTCTCGTGTTCGTTGTCGCGATCGGCACGCTCGTCGGCACCCAGATCGCCGATCTGTTGTCGGAGTCGAACGTCTACATCGAAGACACCGTCAAGTTCATCAACGACACGTTCGGCGCGCACATCGACCCGCAAGCTGTCATCGACGAGGTGAACGACCCCAACGGTCGCGTCCAACAGTTCATCCAGAGCCAAGGCGATGAGGCGGTGCGCCTGTCGCTCACTGCGCTCGGCGTGATCTTCCAGGGGCTGTCGGTCATCCTCTTCACCTACTACCTCGTTGCCGACGGCCCCCGGCTCCGTCGCATCATCTGCTCACGTCTCACGCCGCAGCGTCAGGCCCGAGTCCTCAATGCCTGGGAGCTCGCCATCAACAAGACTGGCGGCTACCTCTACTCGCGAGCGCTACTCGCGCTGCTTTCGGCGTTCTTCCACTGGATCGTCTTCCAGTCGTTGGGCACTCAGGCGCCCATTGCCCTCGCGCTGTGGGTCGGCCTCGTGAGCCAGTTCCTGCCCGTTGTCGGCACGTACCTTGCTGGCATCTTGCCGGTGTTGGTGACCTTCCTCGATTCTCCGCTCAAGGCCGCGATCGTGATCGGTTTCATCGTGATCTACCAGCAGATCGAGAACTAC
>JAJCXU010000558.1 GCA_029263275.1 Ilumatobacter sp. | reverse complement strand
GATGGCGGCCTCTGGGCGAGCCGCCCCTTCCCCGTGAGTCGCCGTGTCACTGCGGTCCGCGGCCAGGGGCCTCGAGGAGCGTCAGCGCCTCAGCGTGCCGGCTGGGTCGATTCGGCTACCTTCCTCGTTGGTGCGAGCCAGTGGCATCCCGCGGCCGACACGGCATCTGCAGATCCCACTTATCTGCTCGAGATTCGCAACCTGCTCCGGCACCCGTTCACGGGCGCCTACGCGCCGACCGTGAGTGCATCGCTTCTCCGAGACAGCGAACCGGCGATCGCCCTGCCCGAGATGACCATCATGGAGCAAGAGACGCTCAGCAACGGCGTCAAGCTTGTCGTGCGACTCACGCTGCCCGATGGCATCGACAGAGGCACCTATGAGCTTCGATTCGAGGTCGGCGACGCGATCAGCACCGTCTCGACGGAGACCCGGACGTCGATCATCATCATCTCCGAGTAGACGACTCGACTCACGCGACCAGCAACAACCTCGACCCGGCCGACTGCCGCGGCTCACCAAGCAATCACCGGCTCTTGCGGGCGGGCATCTCAGTTAGCTCAAGCCCCTGTCTCTCCGAGTCCGCCTCAGTGCCCAGGCCCCTTGACGGCTGCGTTCGTCACTCGCGGGCGGCGCATCAACCGACATCCTGAGTACCCGATCATGTACATCGCCACGACAATCGTGACGACGACCGGGATCAGTGGCAAGGCGAATGCCACCGCGACGCCAGGCACGAACCCCACCATCGACGCCAGCACGCCGAGCAAGATCAGCGCGACGATGCCCGCGAACCAGGCTCCGAGCGCGTAAGCGACCGCATGCGTCCCGCTGCACTTGGCGCGACGGCCCATGACCCAGCCCAGTATCAGGAACGGAATCCCGAAGGGTGTCCATCCGAGGTAGGTAACCAGGTCGGCCAGCCAGAAGCGCCGACTTTCGCTTGCGCCCCACGCAGGCCCTGGATCGTCGAGCCAGTCTGGCGCGAGCACAGGGTCGAGCTCGGGATTGAAGTCGACGTACTGACCGTGACGAGGCTCTGCTCTGCGCAACATGAACGTCGCTGAGTCAATCCACAACGTCACCTCGCCGCCCTTCGGACGCGTCCCTTTGACCCGGAAGCACCGGGTCCCGTCCGCCAGCTCACCATCCTCGCCTCTTACAGGCCCGTTCAGATAGGACGCCCGCCCGGGACGATCCGATTGCGGTGCCACCAGGTCAACCAAGTCTGACGCGAGCAACCGCATGACCTGGTCGGCGCCGACCGTCTCGTACGTTATCCACAGGAGAGACCCAAACCGCCCGTAGTCTCTTCCCGTAGAGAGAGCCAAAACCTGGTCCCCATCGATCCGTAGCAGCTCCGGTAGCCACATGCCCCGATAGTCGCTGTAGGACTCGTAGGAGAACCAGAGTTGGTCGGGCCTCGAGTACACCGTGCTGAATCTCGTCTTCTCGCCCCGCTGGCCGGTATCGCGATACGTTGTCAGCGCGGCGTAGGCATCGCTCATCGACTGGAGAATCTCCTGCGCGCCGAGCTCGTCGCCACCTTCCTGCAGGGGCCAGGCTGTCGTCGTGTTCCAGCTCGAGACAACAATGACTAGCAGTGCCCCAAGTCGCGCGACCGTGCGACCACGCGTGGGCCTCTTCGCCGGCAGCGCCCGCGAAGAGTGGCAGTCGGGCTGAGTTTCGATCTCCATGGTGCACAAACCTAGCCGCCGCTCACGATGACCGTCAATCCGAGCACCCGACACCTACGGAAGACCTCTCACTACCTGGGCGACCTGAGCAGGCGCGCCACACTCTCGTGGCCGCTGGATTCGGCAAGATCCAACGCCGTGACGCCATTCGGGTCGGCAATGGTTCGATCGGCGCCAGCGGCAAGCAGTTCGGATACCACCCCTTCGTGACCGTTCATCGCCCCGACCATCAAGGCGGTGAGCCCCGCACCCTCCCCATCATCGTTTCCTGCGGCTTGCAGGTCGAGATCAGCTCCGGCCCGCGCCAGCATTCGCACAATTCCGACGTGTGCCTCTCCCGCGGCGAGCATCAGGGCAGTCGCCCCGTACTCGGGTTCCACGGCATTCAAATCGGCCCCTGCCTGGATCAGTGCCTCGGCAATTTCGGTGTGATCGTCCCCGGCAGAATCGATCAGGAGAGTGTATCCGCCTTCCATTCTCCCATCCGGGCTCGCTCCGCGACCCAGGAGGCGGCGAACAGAATCCGCATCACCGGCCTCGACGGCCTGTTCCAATTCGAGTTGCAGCACGGTGCGCGGATTCTCGGATGTAATGATCACTCGCTGGCCCGCTTGCGGACGCGGACCGTCGCCGGTTGCCGCGGCCTCCGCAAACCCTTCCCCGACGTCGGTGACCTCCCAATTGCCGGCGAGTGGCACATCACCGACGCCCGGCACGGCCGCGAGGATCTCGACCCGATCACCGATATTGGGTAGGAGCTCGGAGTCGAAGCTGATCCTGACGCTCGTACCGGAGACCTCGACGACGGTCCCCTCGATCTCGGCCGCCAGACTGAAGGGGACCAGACCCAGCACGAGAAAGACCGAAAGCCCCGCCGGTAAGTGTCTTGTGGCTGCCCACGATCGGATGGAATTTCTCATCGGAAGACGAAAGTGTCCACGACCGTCTCGTCTCCCGGACGGTTGAGCACGCCCGAGTAGCGCTCTGCGACTTGACCGCCCGACAGCCGGACCAGCACCTGCCAGGGCACCTGGTCGCCGCCGGCGCGGCCCCCACGGGCATAGTAGCGAACCACCACCCGGTACTCACCCCGAATCGCCTGGGTCATGGTGATGTGCTCCGGCCCGTCACGCTCGCGGTTGTCCACGTCCAGCTCTGCGCCTGCCGAACTCCCCGGGTCTCTGTAGTAAACGTGCTCTCCATTGGGCAGGTAGAGATGCAGATCGATGTCGGCGGGGCCGTCCCAGGTAAGTTCGATCCAGACGTCGGCAGCGACGACATCGGCCTCAACCGTGACGCGGTTCGAGAAGGCCGTGGAGTTGAGGAAAGCCTGGATCGAGTTCTGGCCCCGCACGAGCGGCACCATCGTCCTGAACCGGCCGTTGTCCACGGAAACCTGGCGTTCCTCGCCGTTGACCACCAGTGTGATCCGCTCGGCACCGGGGTCCGTCACTTCACCGGCCACCGGTATGACCCGTTCACGGGTGACCAAGCCCGACCGGGGCTCAGTCAAGGTGACTCTGCCGGTGCGGGTTTCGCGTTCGACCACCATCGGAGTCTCCGTCGTCCAACGGTTGCTGCCGTCGGCGCAGAACGTCATCTCGAGCTGACAGTCGCCTCCGGTCGCTCGGCAGCGCTCGATCACCGCACTCTCTGCGGCAGCCACGGTGTCTCTCCAGCTGATGCTCGATCGCCCTCTCGTATCGCGCGCATAGGCGGCGCAGCTCGTGAACGCGGCGCGGATCGTGCAGTCCTCAGCTAGCCCTTGGCATCCCTCCAGCGCCGCCGCCTCCGCTTCCTGACGCGAGGAATAGTTGTATCTCCTACTCCAAGTACCCGAGTCCGCGGCTGACGACGCGAACGCTGCCCACACTTCGGGAGGCGGCAGCACGATAGGAGTCTCCGTCGTCCAACGGTTACTGCCGTCGGCGCAGAACGTCATCTCGAGCTGGCAGTCGCCTCCGGTCGCTCGGCAACTCTCGATCACCGCACTCTCTGCGGCGGCCACGGTGTCTCTCCAGCTGATGCTCGATCGCCCG
>JAJCXU010000557.1 GCA_029263275.1 Ilumatobacter sp. | reverse complement strand
CGTGCGTCATGACGGCACCGACGACGTCGGACTCGAGCTGTTGCGGCTGGCTGCGCTCACCACCGGTGTCACGCTCGTCGAGTCAGATGCTTCCGTCGAGTCCGACGTCGACTTCGCAGCGGGTCTCGAAGGTGTTGACCGGGTCCGGCTGCTCACGACGTTGGGTGGCGACGCCCGTCGTCAGTGCCACCAGGCAAACGTTGCGATCATCGACGCCGCGCCGGTCAGCGACGGTTTCGTCGAGCTCTACCGCTGGGTGCGTGAACAGTCCGTGTCGCGGACCATGCACCGCCACGGGCGTCTCAATCTTCGCGATTGACCTCGGCGAGAGCGTGTTCGATGTCGGCCAGGATGTCGACGGTCTCTTCGAGTCCGACGGACAACCTGATCAATCCCTCTGACACGCCGGTTGCAGCCTGCTCATCGGGCGTCAGGCTCGCATGGGTGGTCGTGGCCGGGTGACAGACGAGCGTCTCGGGGCCGCCCAGCGACGTGGCGCATCGGGCGATCTGCACCGAGGCCAGGAAGCGTTGGGCGGCACGGCGGTCAGCGACCTCAAAGGAGAGCACGGTGCCGTATTGGAGGAGTTGGCGCGACGCGAGTGCGTGTTGCGGGTGTTCCGACAGCCCGGGGTAATGGACGACCGACACCGCTGGGTGGTCGGCGAGCATCACGGCAATCGAGCGCGCTGACTCGTTCTGCTGTCGGGTGCGAACCCCCAGCGTACGGATACCCCGAAGTGCGTTGAGCGCGTCGAACGGCGATGGCGTGGAGCCGTGCAGGACGGCATAGGCCCAGATGTCGTCGAGGAGGTCGCGGTCGCCTGCGATGACACCGAGCGTCGCGTCGTTATGCCCGGCAATGCCCTTGGTCGCCGAATGTAGCGAGATGTCGACGCCGTGCGCCAGCGGCTGCTGCCCGAGCGGCGTCGCGAACGTCGAATCGACGAGCGTGAACGGTCCGCGAATGCCCCCGAGTTCGTCGAGGTCGGCCAGCTCGAGTCGCGGATTGGAGGGCGACTCGGCAATGACGAGCGTCGTGCGACCGGGGATGACGGCCTCAGCAAACGATCCCGGCGTGCCGACGTCGACGAAGGTGACGTCGATCCCCATGCGCTGGCACGGTCCCTGCAGGAATGCGAGGGTCCCGGCGTAGAGCTGTCGCTGGGCGACGATGTGGCTGCCGCTTCCGCATAACGCGAAGACCGTGGCGGCAATCGCTCCCATCCCCGAACCGAACGCGAGCGCAGCTTCGGCTCCTTCGAGTTCGGCAACCGCATGCTCGAACTGCTCGACGGTCGGATTGGCGTAGCGGCTGTAGAAGTCGTTGTGTCGAATCGATGTGGCGCGGCGGTTGGCATCGTCGAGACCGTCTGACTCCCAGGTGCTCGATGCCCAGAGTGCCGGTGCCAACGACTTTCCGCTGTGGGCGCGCCCTGCGGTGATGGCCTGCGTGGCAGGGGAGTGGTCCGAAGGCGTCACCATGGCCGAGCACGATACCTGACCAGCGCGGTCAACTTTCGTCGACGTTACGCTGGGTGACGTGGACGCACCACTCGACGCCGACGAAGCCGGTCGCGTACTGCGTCGTGCTCGCGACCTCGCCGCAGAGCATGGGGTCGACGATGACACCGACGCGGTGTTGAGCGGCGTGGGCGTGTCGGGCGAAGCGCTCGTCGAGGCCGCGACCGAGGTGGGCATCGACCCTGACAGCGTCCGTGATGCCCTTGCGCTCGAACGATTCGATGCAGACCTTCCCGAGCACCGTCGTCTCGACCGGCTCGCCGGCCCTGGCGCCATTGCGGTGGAGCGTGTGGTGCGGCGCGATCCCGAAGCTGCGGTCGCTGACGCCGAAACCTGGCTCGCCGTCACCTATCGGATGAGGTGCATTCGTACCGCCGACGGTGAACTTGAGTGTCGCCCTCGCGCCGGCTTGACCGCAGTTGCCGGACGATCGATGGCCGGTGCCACGGGCGCAGACAACATCAAGGCGGTCGAACGGCTCAACGTGTCGGTGCAGCCACTCGAACTCGGTGCATCTGATGATTCTCCGCGCACGCTCGTCCGTGTCATTGCCGTGCGGTACGCCACACGTCGTCGACGGCTTGGCGCGGGTTCAGCCGCTGGGGTGGTCGGAGTCGGTGTTGGCGTGGCCGGAGCGACCGTCGGGGCGACCATTGCCGGTCCCCTGCTCGCGGTTCCACTGATCGTCGGCGGATTCTCGGTCGTGCGTTCCGGTTCGCGTCACGCCGACAAGGTCGAACTTGAGTTGGTCCGTGTGCTGTCAGCGGTCGATCGAGGTGAGCGCCCGGTCGGACTCGTCGGCCGAGCAGCACGCCGGGCTCGACGCGCCGTCGCCGATGTCCGCGACGGCAACGACTGAGGGCTGGCCTCAGTGCGCTCGGTGCAGCGGCAGCGTGCAGCAACGGAAACTGCCACCGGTCTTCGGCGGCTCGGAGTACGGCACTTCGATCACATCGATGCCGCGGGCTCGCATCTCGTCGTTGATTCGCGTCGATGTCGGCTGTGAGACCACCGTCGACGGGTCGAGCGACAGGACGTTCGTCCCGAGCCGTTGCTGTTCTTCGCGGGTGACCTCGATCAGGTCGTAGGTCTCGCGCACCGATGCCGGCACGTCGCGTAGACCGTCGGGATAGATGAGGGCGCTGTTCTCGCCGACGGGCAGGAAGCTGCAGTCGAGATGGAGGACGTCTTCGCCATCGTGCAGCCCACGCAGATTGATCGGCACG
>JAJCXU010000556.1 GCA_029263275.1 Ilumatobacter sp. | reverse complement strand
TGGAGGTCGACGACGTCTTGTTTGTAGAAGTCGTGCGCCGCCTGGCTGAGGTCGTCAGCGGTGATCGTGTACGGCGGAGCGAGGGTCGAGAGATCCTCGACGGGGATGGCAACGGTGTATTCGACGCCAGGCATCGACAGTTCACCGAGCACCGAGCCCGACAGCGACGGCGTGGTCTTCGCGAACAGTGCGGAGATGTTGATGTCGCTCGTCTTGATACCGAGGATCAGCAGGTCCTGATACGTGCCGTCTTGGAAGACGCGGGTGAGGCCGACGAGTACTTCGACCTGGACGGTGTCGAGCACGGTGGCGGTGGCGGTGACCGAGAAGGTCACCTCCTCACCGAGTGCAGTCGATGCGGAGAACTTCACTTGGTCGAGGCGCAGGTCTTCTTGACCGGGGAAGGACGCTGCGGTGCCTTGCGAGGCGTAGAGGCCAGCGACGTCAGACATGCTGAGCGTGCCATCGATGGTGAAGTCGGCAGTGAGGACCGCCGGCGTACCACCGACAGGGTCAGGCTCAGCGAATGAGAACACGGCGGACATAGTGAACGGCGCGATGTTCGTGGCCGGAGCGACGGGAGGACCGTCGACGTCGAGCGTGGCCGACATCGAGTTGACCACCTTGATCAGGCCATCGATTCGGGTGAAGTCAGTACGGAGTTCGACACCGCTGAGGTCGAGCCAGTTGTTGTCGAGGGCGTCCTGCCAGCACGAGGTGGCGCCGACCGCGTAGGGCGACGGAGCCGTTGAGCAGTCGCCGTCGTCGAAGGTGCCGACCAATGAGGCGGTGA
This sequence comes from Ilumatobacter sp., assembly GCA_029263275.1. Taxonomy (GTDB): domain Bacteria; phylum Actinomycetota; class Acidimicrobiia; order Acidimicrobiales; family Ilumatobacteraceae; genus Ilumatobacter_A. The sequence continues at coordinate 2,931 of JAJCXU010000556.1, read as the reverse complement.
TGTCACCGTCAGAGCTGAACTCACCGGCGACATTAAGCGGCGGGAACTTGCCGGTCATGACGCCAGTCGGCGTGACCTGTCCAGTCATCGTGACAACGAGTGGGGTCGGAGCCGCCCCAGCGACCGGGGTGGTGTAGTTGACACCGAACGTCCAATCGTCCGATGCCTGTAGCCATCCCCCGAGCGCAGCGCCAGGTGCCGGCGGCAACGTGGCAGAAACGCCGAGATCGGTGCCCGAGAAGTCGCCATTGAAGATGGCTCCGGTGAAGCCAATCTCGCCCTTGAGGTCGGCGAGCGTTCCGGCGGTGTAGCCGAGACCTTCGCGAGCGTCGTCCCCGATAGCCGAGTCGAGGACGAGCGTGCTCTGGTAGTCGACGCCGAGTCCGTCGATGCCGAATTCGAAGGGGAAGAAATTGATGAGCGGCGCGGGATCGGTGGCGGGCACGATTTCGGGGTTGAGCGCACTGAACCGGGCGAGGTCTTGCGGGCCGGTCGCCAGTGCGATCCATGTGTCAGGAAACTCGAGGAGCGGGGCACCGACCGGCGGTTGCCAGTCGATGGCGACGTCGGCGAGGTCGATGTTGGCGGCGTGGGCACCGATTGAGATGCTCGGGGTGACGCTGGCGGGGTCGAACCACTGGACCAGCACCATGAGGTCGGCGCTCGAGCCAAACATGTCGACCGTGGCGGGAAGGGCGATCGAGCGGGTGGCGTCGTCGAAGACGATGTCGCCGAGCAAGAGGTTGATCTCCAGGTCGTTGAAGGCATCGACCGAAGCAGGGAGGCGGAGGGCGAGTGTCTCGGCACCAGTCAGCGACTCGATCGTGGAACGGTTCTCGCTGAACGCGAGTGCTGCGCCACCAACTCCGCCGGCAGGCGTTGAAATCAGGCCGACTTCGCCGACATCGAGTGGACCGGTGGTGACGGTGATGGTGAGGTTCGTCTCCGCCTCAGCCTGCGCCCCGAACAGTGCAATGGCTCCGACGATCGTCACGACTGCCATCGCAAACACGATCGAGCCGCGTTTCAGTGCGCCCATATGTTGTCTCCCACCCTCCGCGTGGCAGCACCCGCCGCGTCGCCACTCAGGCAAGTTAGGGGTGACTCTGCGTGGTCCGCAACTGAAGAAATCGTCAAGGATTCGTTGTTTCCATCAGCGGCTGCGTGACGCAATTCGAAAGTCACTGTCACGTATCGGATGAGCGCAGGCCACACAAGGCCCGAGCCGAAAACGAAGACATGTCGCGGTTGCGCACATCCCGTGCAACGTCCGCATGCCTTCGCCAGCGAAATCTCGGGGCTTCTGGCCCTCTTCATCGATTCACCGACTCCGTAGTGTCAGCCCTGGAGGTTTGCCATGGACGGACTGACTGGAAAGCGAATCACTCGGCGGGGATTCCTCGCAGGCACCGTTGCTGCGACGCTGGCGGCGTGTTCCGACAGCGACAGCGGAGGGGCCGACACCACGACGACGGGAGCGACGAGTCCCCCGACGACTGCTGCCGATACGACGACAACGGCGGCGCCGACCACCACGGCGGCACCGACCACGACGACCACGGTCGCGCCCACCGTCACCTCAGACCCGTTCACGCTGGGCGTCGCCTCGGGCGATCCCCTGGCTGATTCGGTCATCTTGTGGACCCGTGTGCATCCAGAGGAGCCGCTTGCCGACGACGCTGGCGACGTCGAGATCGAGTGGGAAGTGGCCACCGACGTCGAGATGAGTGATGTCGTCGCGAGCGGCGTCGGGACCGCGATTGCCGCGCTCGGCCATTCGGTCCATGTCGATGCCACCGGGCTCGACCCCGACACGGAGTACTACTACCGATTCGTACTCGATGGCTTCGAGTCGGCTCCGGCGCGCACCCACACCTTCGCCGCCGCAGGCACGACTCCCGACCGATTCCGATTCGCCTTCTCCTCGTGCCAGAACTGGGAGCAGGGGTACTACGCCGCCTACCGAGAGTTGGTCGAGCAGGGCGACATCGACGCGTTCGTGTTCCTCGGTGACTACATCTATGAGTACGCCACCGGCGGCTACGCGGACGATCGCAGCCGCACGACCGGTCACGACTTCGAGTGCGAGACGGTCGAGCAGTACCGCGAGCGGTACACCCTCTACCGCACCGATCCCCTCCTGCAGGCCGCGCATGCGCTCGTGCCGTGGATCATCACCTGGGATGACCACGAGGTCGACAACGACTACGCCGGAGCCAGCAGCGAAGAGGATGCCGAGCGCGAGGCGTTCCTCGCCCGCCGGGCCGCCGGCTATCAGGTCTGGTACGAGAACATGCCGGTACGTCTCGACCCGCCGGACGGGCCGGACTACGACATCTACCGCTCGTTCGCCCACGGCGACCTGCTGCAGTTCCACGTGCTCGACACTCGTCAGTACCGCGCGGATCAACAGCGCAGCGAACCGTTCGTCGACATTCTCGGGTCGGCGGTGCAGGTTCGAGACGACGAGCTGGCGGCGTCACCCGACCACACGATGCTCGGCACCGCGCAACGCGACTGGCTGCTCGGCGGTGTTGAGTCGTCGACTGCGATCTGGGACGTGGTCGCGCAACAGGTTTTCATGTTCGGCGGCAATGCCGTCGTTGGCGCCGAACCCCCTGTGGTCGTCGTCGACACGTGGGACGGCTACGCCGGCGAACGCGAAGCTGTGCTCACGGCGCTTGGCGCGTCGGCCGACAACCTCGTCGTGCTCTCAGGTGACTTCCACTCGGCCGCAGTTGCAAACATTCGTGCTGACCCGTTCGACGCGTCGCTCCCCGTTGTGGGCACCGAGTTCATGGCAACGAGCATCTCGTCGTCGTTCTTCGACAACGATGAGGTGGTCGAAGGGCTGGTGGCGGCGGCACTGATTGCCAATCCCCACCTCAAGTGGTTCGACGCCCAGCGCGGCTACACGGTCTGTGAGGTCAC
>JAJCXU010000555.1 GCA_029263275.1 Ilumatobacter sp. | reverse complement strand
GGCGAACTGCGCATGTCGCTGCGCACGGTCCGCGAGGCCGTGTTGGCACTGGTGGCAACTGCGGTGTTGTCTGCAGCGGCGATTGCCGCACGTCCCATCGATCAGCTGCTCCAAGGTGCCGAATACAGCGGAGCGATCGCTGCGCAGCTCGTGTTCGCCCTCGTCATCGTCGGCCTCGCCGCGTTTGCGTTGAACAACGTCAAGCCACTCTTCGACTTCTCCGACCTCACGCGCCGCCGGACTCCGGCTGTCGCAGCGGCCAATGTTGCCGGTGACACCGCTGACGTTGCGGCGACCTCCACATCCGATGGTGTCTCGGCGCTGTCGTGGCGAGCAATCGTCCGCCAGCCCGGCGTGACCGAAGCGCTGTTCTCCGGCCTCGGCTTTGGGCTCTTCTTCGTCTTCATCTACCGCGCCAGCGAATCAGCCGGTCATTGGCCACTCGTCAGTGCCCGCGCCGTCTCGGTCGTGATGTTCACCCTGATCGCGTTGGCCAGCAGCTCGGCAATGCTGCCCGAGCGAGGGTCGAGACGGCCCGTCGTACTCGCCGGACTGCTCGACGCCGCCGCGGCCATCTTCTTCGTGATGTCCACTCGGACGGGCCTGCTCAGCGTCGGTGCCGTCCTCGCTGCGCTGTACCCCGTGGTCACCGTGCTGCTCGCCCGAATCATCACCAAAGAACGAATCCGACGGCAGCAGATGGCGGGCCTGGGGCTCGCGCTCTGCGCCGTCGGACTGCTCGCAATCTGAATGCTCGGCCTGCCAACCGCGGCAGGCCGCACTGATCAGTAACCCTCGCCGAGGCTGTCGATCTCGGGTTCTGCCTCATCGTCGGACGTCGCCGCTGCACCCTGCGCCGCCTTGATCAAGCTGCCGTCCGGAGCCGCCGCGAACCAGACGTCGCCGGATCCCTGGCCGTTCACATCGCCTGCCGCGGCGTCGCCAGCGAAGAGGTACAGCGGCCACTTGCCTGCGACGAGTTGCATGCTGCCGTCATCGCGGGGAGCGACCGAGAACACCGCCGTGTCGAGCCCAGCGGGCACGTTGCCGTCGGCCACAATCACGGGCGGCCAGGCTCCGGCACAGCCGTCGTTGCACGTCGGTGTGCCGTCGGCATCGTTGGTGAAGCCATAAAGCGTGAGACCGTTGGCGTCGACGAGCACGTCGCCAAGTGAGCTCGACGCGGTCGACACGATTGCTGACTCTGTCGCGGGCTCGGCTGCCGGTTCGGCCGCGGGCTCGGCTGCGGGTTCGACCGCCGGAGCCGGTTCGGCATCGTCGGATCCGCCGCATGCGGCAAAGACGAGTGTCCCGGCGGCGAGAACGGTCAGGAGACGTGAGGTGGAGTTGTTGCGGTACATGGTGTGCTGCTTTCTGTTGTGGTGAGTGTTCGGTGTGGTGGGTGGTGGGTGGTGGGTGATCGGTGGGTTGCTTGGTGGATCGATCGCTGTCAGCCGACGGTGATCGCCGCGGACATCGATGGATGGATCGAGCAGATGTACTCGTAGGTGCCCGGTGTCGTCGGCATGACGATCGATGCCGTTGCGTCCTGTCCCAGCGAGCCGGTGTCGAACGCTCCGTCGCTGGCGGTCAGGGTGTGCGCAGCACCATCGCGGTTGGTGACGACGATCTCGCTTCCAGGTGCGGCGGCTGCCGTTCCGCTGAAGTCGAAGCCCTCGATCGTGATCGCTCCGGTCGACGACGTTGAGACGTTGGGCTGAGCCTCGGCGTCGAGGCCGGCGCCAGCTGCCGGTGGATTGGCCGACGCCGCTGGCACAGAGTCAGCGGGCCGGGCGAGAGCGAGACCGGCGGCGGCGCCAGCTGCGAGGCAGACGGCGATGGTGGGGGTGGCGCGAAGAGCCATAGGGGTGTCCTTTCGGGCGGTGTGTGGGCGGTGTGTGGGCGGTGTGTAGGCGGTGTGTGGGCGGTGTTGAGGGGTCGGCAAAATCAGCTCGACGACGAGCACAGCATCCGGCGGCGTGCCGGGCGGCCGAGTGTGTAGACAGGTGTGTAGACAGGTGTGTGGAGAGGTGTGCAGCCGGGTGTCAGAGGGCTGCGCGGCTGGTGCCGAACGTCAGGTCGGGAACCCGACGTTGGTGAAGAACCAGAACGACGACGTCCACCAGATCGCCACGAGGACGGTGGCGAGTGCTCCGCCGGCGATCGGCAATGATCGAGGTGGCACACGGTCGGAGCGGAGCAGCAGCATCTTCGTGGTGAAGATGCCGTAGAACGCAGTACCGAGCAACGAGTGCGCGAGCACCCGAGCGGAGGTGTCTTGGAAGCCAAGCGCCCAGAGGCAGTGGTACGCGACGGGCAGCGTGAGGAGAAAGGCTGCGGTGCCGAACCAGCGATGCCCATGGACCGCCCAACTCGGAGCGGGGGCCGTCACTCGGGGAAGTCGTCCCCACATCCACAGCGCGGTGGCGACCTGTGCAATGACCAAGACGGCGGCACCGGTCGCGAACCAGGCCTTCATCGGCAACACGGCGGGGAACCCGAACGTGGTGATCGCGTCGCCGGTCGGCTCGTGCACGTTGGCGTACACGCCGAGTGAGATCGACACTGCCGCGCCAGCCGCTGCTGCCGCGATCAGCATCGTGTTGGGGCCACCCGTGGATGGGGAGTCCTGCTCAATGTGCTGTTCGGTCTGCGTGATGTGGTCGATGTGTTGTTCGGTCTGGTTCATGATCGCCTCCCGGTCGGTCAGTGATCACTACGCCGAGCAGCTCCAACCGGTTCGCGCTTTCTTCGACCCAATCCGAGATTCGCGCCCACCCAGCCCCATCGTGATGGCGACCTGTCGCTCAGGTCAGGTCAGGTTCGGAGCGCGAGGTTGAAGCAGCGTTCCTGCAGCGACCCGAGGGCGTACGTCGCGTAGTCGACACCGTCGGCTGCGTAGAGCGTGCGGCACGACTCACTCCAGGCCAACGCCTCGGGAGACGACATGCGGTGGACCACTTGCATCACGCCGCCCTCGTACACGCGGTACTCGGCCCACGTGCCCGGGAAGTCTTTGGTGCACCCGATCTCGATCGAGGGAACACGCGAGGCGCTCATCGCTCGGACTCGGTGACGATGCGTGTGACCGGCCGTGTAGGCGATCAGATCGGTGCGCCGCTCGGCGAGCTCGTCGAGCAGGTCACTGCCATCGGGGTGGAGGCCGAAGTACGTATCGCTCCGCCGACCGCCCTGCTGACCAACCCACTGTTGATGGTGACCCATGGCGATCACCGGCTGGTCGCTCGCCGCACACACCGCGTCGAGCCACTCGATCTGCTCGGGATCGAGCCGCCCCGTGGTCTCCCCCGGGATCGCGGTGTCGAGCAGCGCGACGGTCAATCCGTCGACCTTGATCACCGAGTCGCCTGCGTAGTCGTCCTGATGTTGGTAGCTGTCGTGATTGCCGCGCACGACGTGGAGACGATCACCGATCGGCTCGCGATAACACGCTTCGAACGCGGCCCACTCCTCCGGACGACCGTCAACGGACAGGTCACCCTTCACGATGACTGCAGCGGGGTCGATGGCGAGCATCTCGGCCGCCGCCGTGCGGTTCATCACCTCGGGATATGGCTCGGCGCCATCGGGAACCCGCTGCACGGGGCCGGTCGAGTTCTCATCGAGGCGGCCGGCCTCCACTTCGCCGAAGTGCACGTCGTTGACCGTCGCAATGCGTGCGAGCAACTCTCCGCCCGGCCGCGCCAAGGTGCGGGCGGTGGTGCCGGCAACGGTGTACTCGGTGTCGGGGTCCAGCCCGTCGAGCCGTTCAACGCGGGTGCCGTCGTGGGCAACGATCAGGTCGTCAGCGACGGTGGTGATGTCGGTCATGGCAGCGCTTCCCGTCTCACACCTTGATCACGATCGAGCCAACGACCTTGTCGTGCCAGGTCTGCTTCTTGTCGTCCCAGAGCATCCAGAGATAGCCGAGGTACATGATCTGCCCAGAGATGAAGGAAGCAAACAACTGGCGGCCGAACGCCTTGCCGACGCCAATCGGTTCGCCGGTCATCTCCCCGACCACCTTGACGCCAACAATCTTGCGGCCCCAGGTCTGACCGGTGTTGCCGAGCGCACGGATGTAGAGCACGAACACGGCGATCGCCGCGAGGAGTACGAGCAGTACCCCGCCCGCAAAGGATGCACCGTTGAAGTCTCCGTCACCGCAGAAGCCGTCTTCGTGCGTGGTGTTGCAGTCGCTGAATGCTGTGACGATGAGGATCACGCCGGGAGCGGTCAGTGCCGTCACGAGCAGTCCATAGAGGAGATAGTCGAGGAGCCAGGCGCCGAATCGGGCGCCGAAGCTCGCACGTTCGTATCCCCCGACGGGGCTTGGCGAGTACGCCTGGTAGCCGGGCGGCGGAGCAGTGCCAGAGCCGGGCGGACCCGCGCCGTAGCCGGGTGGTGGCGGAGCACCACTCATCGGTGGTGGCGGTGGCGGAATCGCGCCGGGTGGTGGCGGCGATCCGAACGGCGACGTCATCTCGGCATTG
>JAJCXU010000554.1 GCA_029263275.1 Ilumatobacter sp. | reverse complement strand
CGGGTGGGGCGTGGTCACCGCCGACGCGATCACGAGCGCGGACGACCTCGTGTTGATGGACATTCCGGCTGACCTCGAAGCGGCAATCGACGAGCTGCTTCCGTCGCGGTGGAGCAAGAACAACCCCATCGATTGCGCTGGCGGCGAGACACGCGACACGGTGCCTGACGTGATGGCGCTCTGCGCGGCTCACCCCGAGGTGCACTCGATCATCTACCTCGGACTCGGCATCCAGTCGAATCAGGCGCGGATGATGCGTGAGGGACGGTTCTTCCCCGACCACGGCCTCGAGCGCATCGTCGGCTACCACGAGCGACAGGACGCCCGTTTTGCCGAGGCTGCCCATGAACTGAGCGTGTCGACGGGCAAGCCGATCCTCACCTGCACGGAACTCGCCGTCGCAGACCCTGACAACGCCGGTCCCGCCGCGGTCCGCGCCACGGGCCGGCTCTGCTACTCCAGCGGTGGGCAGGCCGTTGATGCACTCAGCCACCTCGTGCGACGGCAGGCGTACCGGGCAGCTCGTGGTGGGTGAGTGATTCTGTGAACCGACCTGAGGATCGACTGCGACGACTCGATCGCGACGCGCCTCGACGGCGGCCGCCGCGGCGCGGCGCTGGCCCGCTGCTGGTGCTCGGCGTCTTCGCGCTGATCCCTGCGATCGCATTGTTTGCACTGTTCAACTGGGCCGATGCGTCGATCGAGGAGAACGAGCCAGCTCCGCCGCCACCGAGCACGGTCGTTGCCCCGCCGCCATTCGCAGATCCCTTGACCACATCGATGCTCTCGATGCGTCGCGTGCCAGCAGTGCTGTCCCGGCAGCTGAACGTGTCCGACTTCCAGCAGACACTGGCTCCGTTCCTCGGCACCATCAATGACCGATCGTGCACGGCGGTGTCCGTCGACGGCATCCCGATCGGCGCACAGAATGCGGATCTGGCGGTGATCCCGGCAAGCAACGAGAAGCTCGTGGTGGCGGCGGTCGCCCTCGACGTCATTGGCGCTGAGACGGTGTTGACCACGTCCGTCGTCAGCGCCTCACCCCCAGCGAACGGGGTGGTGAACGGCGACCTGACACTCGTCGGTGGCGGCGATCCGCTGCTGTCGTCCAACTGGTACCCGACCTCGAACATGGAGCGCTATCCGGTGTCATCGCCGACGTCGCTGGACACGTTGGCGGACCGAGTTCGCGACGCAGGTGTTACGACGATCAGCGGCAACGTGGTCGGCGACGGCTCGCGCTACGACGACGAGTTCTTTGCCCCCGGATGGGGCGACGGTGTGGCTGGGCTCGAAGCGGGGCCGTATGACGCGTTGATGGCAAACGACAGCCGGGTGCTCGGCGAACAGCAGCGTGCCAACGACCCGAACGCTGGGGCCGCCCGAGAATTCATCCGGCTCCTCAATGAACGCGGCATCACCGTCAGCGGAACATCGGCCAGTGGAGTTGCGCCGGCCGGCGCCAACCTCATCGCCGCAATCGATTCTGTACCGATGTCCGGTGTCGTCGGGGAGATGTTGGCCAACAGCGACAACAACACTGCCGAACTGCTCGTGAAGGAGATTGGGTTCGTCGGCGAGGGCGTTGGTTCCCGCGAGGCCGGCGGTCGCGTCATGACCGCCAAGCTCGCGGAGTGGGGAATCGACACCTCGTCCGTTGTGCTGTCCGATGGATCGGGGCTGAGTCTCGACAACCGGATCACGTGCTCGGCGTTGCTTGCCATCATCCAACGATTCACTCCCGAGAGCGTCTTCGGAACCGGCCTGCCGATCGCCGGCCAGACCGGAACCTTGGCCGAGATCTTCACCGACCACCCTGTAGCAGGGCGCCTGACCGGCAAGACCGGCACGCTCAACAATCCGCCGTTCAATGCGGATCCACCGGCGGTGAAGGCCCTGTCGGGATACGTGGCGGTCGAAGGTGGCACGGCAGTCGAGTACGTCCTCGTGCTCAACGGCCCGACCATCTCGGACCAGAGCGAGTATCGGCCGGTGTGGAATGCACTCGCAGATGTGCTGAACACGTATCCGTCTGGAGCGACGCCCGCCGAACTCGGCCCCCGCTGATGGGTGCCGTCGCTTCGATGCGCCAGCAGAGTAGACAACCACTGTGAACATGCGGGTCGACGTGGTCGCATCGCCGGTCAGGTACCGGAAGATGCCGCTGTTCTTGCTGCTCGCCGTCGCGGTGTTGCCTGCGGTCGGTCTGCTCAGCGCACACTGGTGGCTCCTCGACCAGGCCGATCGATACGACGCGAGCCGTTCGGCGGTCGAATCGTTGTCGATCGATGACGATGATCGCCCTGCTGCGACCCAACGTGAGATCGAACGCGCTGAGCGCGTCGCCGTGTTGTCGACATCACTCTTCGACTACCGCCGCATGCCGGACGGTGTTGCTGGCTCAGCGAGCACCAATCGCCTCGAGGAACAGATCGCAGCTGCCTTGCCGTTCATCGACGACCAGTCGTGCGCGGCTGTGTCGGTCGACGGCATCTCGGTCGGTGCCGTCAATGAGACCCTGTCGGTGATCCCTGCCAGCACCGTCAAGTTGATCGTCGCGGCTGTGGCGCTCGAAGTGCTCGGTTCTGACTACACCTACGAGACGACGGTCCGCATCCCGCCAGTGGTCGACGGGGTGGTCGAGGGTGACATCTATCTCGTCGGCGGCGGTGACCCACTGCTGACGTCAGATGACTACCCGATCGACGACGACACGCTGCCGGCGTTTGCAACCACCTCGCTGGACGTGCTCGCTGATGCATTGGTCACGGCTGGAGTCGAGCGCATC
>JAJCXU010000553.1 GCA_029263275.1 Ilumatobacter sp. | reverse complement strand
GGTCGTCTTGCCCGCACCGTTCGCACCGAGCAGCGTGATGATGCCGCCACGCGCGTTCAGATCGACGCCGTCGAGCACCGATCGTGAACTGAAGCCCTTCGCGAGCGCACTGACCTCGACGAGCGCGGGGCTCACGTTGCGACCACCAGTCGATCGAACGTGTCACGCCGCCGAATGGTGACGACAGCGGCGGCGACGGCAGCGACAGCGGCAGCCACTTGTCCGAGCAATGTGAACACGATCAGTGGATCGCTACCGAGTTGGCTGATCAGCACGATCGCGCACCAACCGATGGCGACCGCGGTGGCAGCACGACGCGGGGCGGTCACCGTCATCGCCGCCAGCGATACCGCAGCGATCGCCACGGCAGGTAGGAACCAGGCGGCTGCGAACGGTCGCGTGACGTCGTTGCCCAACGTGCAGATCGTGATGACGAACGACGACACCAACAGGACCACCACCGTGCGTACCGCCAGCACGCGGAGGCCGCGCATCGGTGTCGCGAGCTGTAGCTCGTGGGCGGGGTCTGAACTCGGGCCGTAGGCCATCGCCACGCCGAGGATGCCGACCAGTGGGGCGACGGTGAGGAACAGCAGCACACTCTGCCGGGGAGCATCGGGGTCGGCAGCCGTCAACGCGATCAGTACCGCGCCGCCGATGGCGAGGTACCACGCTCGCCGCAAAGCGGGTGTGGCAACGACCAGCCGCGTGGCGTACGCCGGAACACCAACGGAGCGAAGCATTCGCTCGATGCGCGATGGCCGTGGCGCGTCGAGCTCGATTTCGATCGCGCGCCAGTTGGCGTCGAGGCGCGCTGGATCGATGGTCGGCTCATTCATGTCAGTGCCTCCTGCATCTGCTTTCGGGCCCGCATCAAGCGGGTCTTCACCGTTCCCTGTGGCACCCCGAGGAGGTGGGCAGCCTCTTTGGTCGTCAGGCCGTCGATGGCTGTCGCGATCAGCACCGCCCGCAAGTCGCCGGGCAGGGCCTGCATCGCCGCGTCGAGCTCGCCGTGTGTCCCGCCGAGCGCCAGATCTTCGAGGGATGCCGCGTCGGCTGGATCACCCTGATGGGCCACGAGCCGGGCGGGGTCGATCGGCGTCGCGTGGCGCTTGCGGAGGACGTCGATCAACCGGCGAATACCGATGCCCCACAACCAGGCGCCGACGTCGCCCTCGCCGCGGAACTTCTTCGCCGACTTCCACGCCGCGAGGAAGGTGTCCTGAGTGGCGATGTCGGCGAGATCGGAATCGCCACAACGTGATTGCAGGCGGGCGGTCAACCATCCGGCGTGCATGCGATACAGCGCCTCGAGCGCGTCACGATCGCCTTCGGCCACGCGCGCGAGCAACGCGCGGTCGTCGGTGAGCGTGGACATCATCACCATCCTGTCGTGTCGACCATGTCCATCGGTTCACTCTCGCTCCTCCCCGCCGGCGCGAACCGTTTGGGGGTGTCGCAACGACAGAGGTGCATGGACATGCTCACTGCTCCGTGGCCGCCGCCGACACTTCCCGCCGCGCAGAAATCTCGGCACCGGCGATATGCCCCGTGGTGGGGTCGCCTCGCAGCCCTTGCGCTGATCATCGGTTCGCTGATCATCGACCGCAGTGGCTTGTTGCTGTTGCCGGTCCTCTTCGTCATCATCGTCCCGTTCGAGAAGATGTTCCCCCGGCACCGAGGCCAGCGGATCCGGCGCCCTGGCCTCGGTGTCGATGTCGCCCACGCGCTCGCCGCACCGTTGCTCGGCGTCGCCGGTGTGGTCGTCGCTGTGGCGGTCGGCGTGCTCAGCCTGGCCTGGTTGCCAGGGCTCCTGCTCCGCCCGCTGGTTGCGATGATCCCGGCGGCAATCGTCCCGTTCGTGGGCATTGCACTCTTCGACCTGGCGACCTACTGGGTGCACCGTTGGTCGCACGAGGTGCCGCTTCTCTGGCGCTTTCACGCGGTCCACCACTCGACTGAACATCTCGATTGGGTGAGCGGGTTCCGGAACCACCCGGTCGACGGTGCAATCGTCGCGCCTCCCTTCTTCCTGCTGCTGGCCGCCGGGTTCGACGCGACGTTCACCGGCGTGCTCGCCATCATCCAGGTCGTGACCGGGCTGTTCCTGCACGCCAATGTCCGGTGGCGTTGGAGGCCGCTGCATCGCGTCGTCATCACGCCGGAGTTCCATCACTGGCATCACACGAACGAGCGCGACGCTCACAACTCGAACTACTCGGTCTTCCTGCCGCTGTGGGACATCGTGTTCGGGACGTACTTCATGCCGAAGAATCGGCGGCCTGAGCGCTACGGGATCGATGAGCCGATGCCGTTGACCGTGATGGGCCAACTCAAGCACCCGTTCCGGCACGTTCAGCGCCCCGGATCATTGGTGTGGCGTGCGTTCCGGCACCCGTGGCGCAGCCTTGGAGCAACGTTCCGTTGGACACGAGCACTGGCTGTGGACGTGTGGCGATCGACGCGTCGCCCCACACGCTTGCAACGATCTTGACCCAAGCCGCGACCAGCACGTGCCGATGACGTCCCATGAAGCGGGATGGGGTTCATGGTGATACTGGCTTCACGTTGATCGAATTGTTGATCG
>JAJCXU010000552.1 GCA_029263275.1 Ilumatobacter sp. | reverse complement strand
ACAGCGGCGACGTGTGGGTGCAGGCGCCGGAACATGTGGTGATGAACCAGCAGATGCTGCAGAAGGCTGCTGAGGACGCCAAAAAGAAGAAGAAGATGGTGAAGAAGAAGGCGCCCGATCGCGGCTATGCACATTGGGACGAGGGCACCTTCACCAAGTTGGTCGAGGGGGATCCCGAGCCGCTCACCTCGAGTTTTGCGGTCAACCACCAGATGGTGATGAGCCTGCTCGATCGGCCCGGCGATGGCTGTGCCGCGGTCCGCAGGTTGATGACCGATAACCACGAGCCGCGCAAACAGCAGCGCGGCCACATCCGTCGTTCGATCTCGATCTACCGCTCCCTGGTCGATGCCGGTCTCCTCGAGTGTCCCGACGAGCCAGACGAGTACGGCCGCCGCGTCCGTGTGGACTTTGACCTGCAAGACGAGTTCGCACTTCACCAGCCACTCTCGCTGTGGGCGCTCGACGCAATCGAACATCTCGACCGCCAATTCGAAGTCGAAGAGAAGCCAAAGCAGAAGGTCCACCGGTCCGGCCGAGATGAACGCGCGGTCGATGATGAACCGCCGGCCGACAACGCATTCTCCGCGCTCGCCGGCCTGGTCCTCGACGACGATGGCCTCGACGATGAGCCCGACCTCGAGTCGGCTCCCGAAGCCGAGGGCACGTCAGAGGATGAGTCAGCAGCCGGTCTGACGCCTGAGGTCGAGATGCGGACGGTCGAAGCGGAGACGAACGGCGAGGTGCAGCGTGCGTTGGCGGTGCTGACAATCGTCGAGGCCGTGCAGGAGAGCCCCGGCGTGGTGATCAACGCACAGTTGCGCAAGGCCAAGGACGAACTGATGGCGGAGATGAAGTCGTCTGGCGTCGAGTACGAAGAGCGCATCGAACGCCTCTCCCAAGTCGAGCCACCGAGGCCGATGAAGGACTGGATGTACTCCGACTTCAACGAGTTCCGCTCACGCCACCCCTGGGTCGGCGGCAATACGGTCAAGCCGAAGTCGATTGCCCGCGACATGTTCGAACGGTCGATGACGTTCGGCGAGTACACCGGCCACTACGGCCTGAAGCAGAGCGAAGGCGTCCTGCTGCGTTACCTGTCCGATGTGTACAAGGGCATCACGCAGAACGTGCCGGCCGAAGCGATGAACGGCGAACTCGATGAGATCGCGCACTGGCTCGGCACCCTCGTGCGCCACGTCGATTCGAGCCTCCTCGACGAATGGGAACGTCTCCAGAACCCCGACGACGAGAGCGACGGCGCCATCCGTCCACCGTCTGGCGACAGTGCCAGCGGCGACGAGATCGTCACGATCACCACCGATGCTCGGGCATTCCGCACGATGGTTCGCAATGCAGCGTTCCGATGGGTCGAGCAACTCAGCCGGCATGAACGCCCGCGAGACTCGATCGAGGGCCTCAACGCCCGAGCGTTGACCGAGTCGTACTGGGACGAGTACGACGCGATCGAGGTCGATGGCGACGCCCGACATTCCAGCCGCTTCGACTTCGACGCCTCGACGGGTGCCGTCGCACAGACGATCCACGACCCTGAGGGTCACGACGAGTGGCGTGTGCTCGGACAGGTAGATCTTGCTACGTCGCGAGAAGAAGACCGTCTCGTCATTGCGCTCACCGACATCGTGCGCCGCTGAGCGTGCGTGTGCGCTAGTTGGTGCTTGCGAGAGCGTCGGTGAGGATCCCCTCGCAGGTGCGCATCAGGATCCGGGCGGCAACAGAGGCGTCCTGTGTGCTCAGTGGACTCTCCGCCTTCCGTTGCCATTTGGTCAGTGCGGCCTGAGCGGCCTGAATGACGGCTGCAGCATCGGGGCCAGCGGGCAGAGCGAGGCGATCGGCGACGCTCGTCCCGCTCGTCCCGAGGAGGCGTTCCATTTCCGCGATGTCGTCCGGCTTCGCCGTGACGGCCCCGGCTCGGATGAGGTTCAGTAGGCGGAGTTCGTTGAGCTCGTGTGCGCTTGCACTGATGCGTTCGAGGTCGGCGGCCACAGCAGAACCGGCGAGATCCGGGCGGGAGCGCAGCGCAGCCTCGACGGCGAGGAGGCCCGAGCGCGCCTTGAGCGTGTCTCGACGGTCAGCGAAGTGTGAGAGCAGTGCTGCCTGGAGCCCGTGCAGCCCACTGCGACGGATCATCTCGGCAGCCAACTGCGTCGACGTCGACACCTGGTTGGAACCAATGAGATGGAGCGACAGTCGCACCCCATAGAGGCCGAACCGGTCGAGCAGCATCTCGCGATCGGACGACGTGAGCACGGAGCTGGTGCGGCCGTTGATGAATCGGTCGACGGACAACAGCATGTCGTCGGTCTCCTCAACAGGCGCTCGCGACAGTTCCACCAGTGCCTGGAATTCGGCTTCGCGCAGCGTCGACCCGGTCTGGGCCAACAACCCCGCTACGGGGAGCACGGTCTGTGCCAGACGGCGCACATTCGGGTTGTTTCGGTAGCGAGCGGCGACCCGCTCGGCGGACTCCATCGAATCGAGGCGACCGGAGCCGATCTCGTCAGCTCTCGACAGGATGGCGATGGCATTCACGGGTGTTGCCTGCGACACCTCTTCGTCATGGAACGCTTCGAGGAAGTCGATGTCGGTGGCGTGGAGGTGCTTCATGAGGTACAGCACGGCGTCTGCCTCGGTGGCCCGGTCCTCGTCGGGGGTCAGGAAGCTGTGCGACTTGGCCGAGACGTCGGTCGAGACCGATGCGATGCCCGGTGTGTCGATCAGGGTCAGGCGTTCCAGCGACCGCGACGGCCAGTCCACGGTGATGCGCTCGACCTCGTCGTGGTCCAACGCCCCGAGTTCGACCTCGAGTGCGCCCTCATCGCGGTGGAACGGAACCTGGCGCGGCTCTCCGACTGTCGGCTCGACAACGACTCGGTAGGTGTGGCCGTTGCGATACCAGGTGACGATTCGGGTGCATTCGCCTGCGTCGGTCGGCGCAAGTTCCTCACCGACGAGTGCGTTCAGGAGCGTCGATTTTCCGGCCTTGACCTTGCCGGCGATCGCCACCCGCAAGGGTTCGTCTACTCGATCGAGCACAGCTTGGAGTTGTTGCTCCTGCGCTGTTCCTCGAAACGCCTCGATCGCGTCGGAGAGCAGCGTGCAGACCGTCTCGAGTAGGGCGCTCCGATGAGTCGGCGCGGCGGTCATGATCGGCCTCCGGCACGCGTCGCGCTGGCACGTCGCGTTGACACGGCGTCAGCGGTCTTGCGGAGCCCGGTGAGACGGTCGAGTTCGGCTCGGACATCGGCGGTCTGGCGCGAACGGTCCTGTTGATCGGCTTGGGCGGCAGATTGCACGGCGCTCAACTTGTCTCGAATGGACGCCGCCTGTTCCTCGGCACGGTTCGTGAAGTAGTCGCGGATCTGACGATGGGTTGCTCGAAGGGCGTCGCGGGAGTCCTTGCTGGTGCGGAACGACACCTCGTCCATGTACTTGCGCTGCGCGTTCCTGGCTTGGGTCTGGCGCTGTGAGAGCTGGCGGGCCTTCTCGTCCTTGAGTTGCTTGCGTCCCATGACGACGCCGAGGCCGATGCCGAT
>JAJCXU010000551.1 GCA_029263275.1 Ilumatobacter sp. | reverse complement strand
TGACCGAGATCAACTCAGCGGCGTGACGACCGACGATTGACCCACCGAGAATCTCGCCGGTGTTCGGGTCGGAGATGATCTTGACGAACCCACGGGTGTCGCTGTTGATCATCGCCTTGGCAGTCGACGAGAACGGCACCTTCGTCACGCGGATCTTGCGACCCGAGGCGAACGCCTCGGCCTCGGCCAAGCCAACGTCAGCGATCTCGGGTTCGGTGAAGATCGCCGAGGCAGCCTTGTCGTAATCGAGATGACGATGGTTGCGGGTGTGGAGGCCCATCACGTGCTCGGCAACCTTGCGGCCTTGGATCGATGCCACCGACGACAGTGGCAGCTTGCCGCTGATGTCGCCCGCGGCGTAGATGTGTCGGACGTTCGTGACGCAGTGCTGATTGATGTCGACGTAACCCCACTCGTTGACGTCGACGCCCGCGGCGTCCAGCCCGATCCCGTCGGTGTTGGGAACAGAACCGATCGCCAGCACGGCGTGAGACGACTCGATCACTCGGCCGTCGTCGCATCGGACGACCACGGTGTCGCCACCCTCTGACCGCTCGATCGCTTCGGCGCGAGCGCCCATCACCAGCTTCACGCCGCGCCGCATGAACTCCTGCTCGAGCACGGCCGCGACTTCGGGGTCCTTGCCCGGGAGCACCTGCTGGCGACTGACAACCAAGGTGACCTTCGCACCGAATGACGAGAACATGTGGACGAATTCGACGCCAGTGACGCCGGAGCCGACCACCGTGACACTCTCGGGGAACACCTTGGGCGGGTAGCAGTCACGGGTGGTCAGAATTCGATCACCGTCGGGATGACACCAATCCGGGATGCGTGGCTGCGACCCGGTCGACACCAGCGCCATGTCGAACTCGACGGTGGTCGATCCAGGGCCATCGCCCGCGAGGCGTTCGACCTCCATCGTGTTCGGGCCAGTGAACCGCCCCGAGCCCCGAAGAATCCGAACACCCTGGCTCTCGAGAATCTCGGTGTGGTTGTCGCGCATGCGGTTCTTGATGCTCTCGATGCGCGTCGTCAAGCCGTCGACATCGAGTTCAGCCTCGTTGTTCTCCAACCCCATACCGTCGAGACGTCTCGAGAAACTGATCGCCCCACCGGTGGCGATCATCGTCTTCGATGGGATGCAGTCCCAGAGATGGGCGGCGCCGCCGACGACGTCGCGTTCGATCATGGTGACCTCAGCGCCCAGACGAGCGGCGTGCGTGGCGGCCATGTTGCCCGCTGGGCCCCCGCCGAGGATGACAAATCGTGTGCTCACGCGGATCAGGCTACGCGAGCAATCTGCTCCGAGCGGCGATCAATCACCGACGTAGAGACCGTCGTCGGCGAAGATCGTCGAACGTTCGGTGTCACGGTCGAGCGCGGCGAGCGACCCCGCATCGGTGTTGGCGCAGTATCTGCTCGGGTACAAGCCGATGTCGCGGCGCTCACCGACCCATTCGAAGTGCATGCCGTCGGGCCTGAGGAAGTTGCCGCCCCATGCGAAACCATGGCGACGGAAAATGCGTACGGTCCGGCAGTCCATGTCCGGCGGTGCACAGCCCTGACATGAGCCGATCGTGTTGGTGTCGATGGCCTGGCCCCAGGTATGGCGGGACAGGAAACCAATGCTGCTGTTCGGCGCGAGTCGCGAGAACCGCGGGACATAGCAGCCCCCCGCCCTGTTCGCGTCGTAGTAGTTGATCGTGTTCTCGAGGCCTGCGGCGATCACTTCATTCATCGCGTTGGTCAGCGCATCGCGCACGAGGTAGTGACAGCCGGTCTGCAGCCGGAGCTGACCAATCGGGCCGTCCTTGGAGATGTTGGCGTTCTTCCACCCGCTGTCGATCGTTACTGAGCCGGACGACTCGATTCGATAGGCGAACTCGCCGAGTGCTGTCTTGGTGCGCGCCATACCGAGCGTCGAGTCAGGGTCCGGCGGGTCCCAGCTGCGACGAACGCGAATCGACGTACTGATCAGGTTCTGACGAACGAGTTCGGCATTCAGCGCAGCTTGAGAGGTAAAACCCCAGAGGACGATCCGACTGTCGCGAGTGACGCCGAGGCGCTCGGCGGCTTCGATCGACAGGAGCAGTTCTGTGCCACCAGTGATCTCGTCTGCGACGACCTCGGCAATGGTGAATGGCAACACTGTCCCATTGGAGGCGACGAGATCCACGACATCGCCAGCCCGAGCGCCGCGGAGATCGGCGGTTCGCTTGCTCATCACGATGTCGACCGCGGTCAGCAACGCTGCCACGTCGTTGCCCATCAACGTCGCGACAGCGTGTGTCGGCAGCATCGTGGTGCCCATGGGATAGGCGTAGCCGGACGGAGCCTCCTGCACGATCGTGCCGCCCCGCCACACTCGCTGCATCCCGGTGCTCGCTGATCGGCCGATGGCGCCGGTTCCTCCGACGGCGTTGCTCGCCGCCATCGCCCGCGCTGCGACGTCGACATTCAGCGCTCCGCTGTTGTAGATCGTCACGACATCGACGTCGGGCCCTGATGGACCTGGAATCCGATCTGCGGGCTCGACAACTGCGGCGGGTCCGTCGATCGCCGGATCGCTCAGCGCGAGCACCGGAATCGCACCGGCCACAGCGAGTGCGACCGCCGTGACGACAAAGGAACGGCGCATGGGGCGAATGTTACGAACTCGCGACGAACGTATGGTGGCACACCCCTGAAGTTTCGCTACGGTCAACGCACCGTGAGCGAGCAGAACGACCCCCATTCCGACGTCACCCCGGACGCCGTCACCGATTCCGAAGACACCACCGGGAGCGGCCTCGCGGCCGAGAAGAAGCGTCGCCTCGGTCTGGTTGATGCGCTCCGTGATGCCGGCGGCAACCCGTACCCGCACCGATTCGACCGCACCCACACGCTCGGCGAGGTTCGCGAGGGTTGGGGCCACCTCGAACCCGGTGTCGAAACCGAAGATCCCGTCGCTGTCGCTGGCCGAATCATGCTCAAGCGCGACTCCGGCAAGCTGGTGTTCGCCACGATCCGCGACCGGTCCGGCGAGGTGCAGCTCTTC
Source organism: Ilumatobacter sp. (assembly GCA_029263275.1). Classification (GTDB taxonomy): domain Bacteria; phylum Actinomycetota; class Acidimicrobiia; order Acidimicrobiales; family Ilumatobacteraceae; genus Ilumatobacter_A. Next base: position 1,117 of record JAJCXU010000551.1, on the reverse strand, counting down.
ATCTCGAAAGCCGTCGTGGGCGACGACGAGTTCGCTGCGATCAAAGACCTCGATCTCGGCGATTGGGTCGGCGTCAACGGCACCGTGATGACCACCCGCAAGGGCGAGCTGTCGGTCAAGCCTGACCGTGTCGAGCTGCTCTCCAAAGCGATTCGGCCGATGCCCGACAAGTGGCACGGCCTCACGGACACCGACACCCGGTTCCGTCAGCGCTATGCCGACCTCATCGTCAACGAGGACGCCCGCCGCAATTTCGAGATTCGCCATGAGACCGTTGCGAGCTTCCGCCGGACACTCGCGAAGCACGGATTCATCGAAGTCGAGACCCCTGTCCTCCATCCAGAAGTCGGCGGTGCATATGCTCGGCCGTTCACCACCCACCACAACACGCTCGACATGCAGCTCTACTTGCGCATCGCGGTCGAGCTGTATCTCAAGCGGCTCATCGTCGGCGGCATGGAGCGCGTCTACGAGATCGCTCGAACGTTCCGCAACGAAGGCACCTCGACACGGCACAACCCTGAGTTCACGATGATGGAGCTCTACCAGGCGTTCGGCGACTGGAACGAGGTGATGGACATCACCGAAGAACTCATCACCACTGCGGCCCGCGATGCTCTCGGGACCACCGTCCTGGAGATTCGCGGCGAGCAGGTTGATCTCGCCGATCCTTGGCCGCGCAAGCGCATGATCGACTACGCCTCCGAAGGCACCGGCGTCGAGTTGCACCCGTCGATGCCAGTCGAGGCCGTTCGCAAGGTTGCGGCAGATCACGACGTGTTCGTCGAAGACCGCTGGGGCTCCGGCAAGATCATCGAGGAACTGTTCGAGAAGACCGCCGAGTCGGCAATCGTGCGACCTACGTTTGTCACCGGTCACCCGACAGAGATTTCACCGCTTGCTCGCGTCAACCGCGACGATCCCTTCCTGACCGAACGATTTGAGCTCTTCGTCGATGGCCGCGAGTTGGCCAACGGCTACTCCGAGCTCAACGACCCGGTCGAGCAGCGTGCCCGCTTCGAAGACGAGCAGGCTGCCAAGGAAGCCGGCGACGACGAGGCCGGCTCCGTCGACGAGGACTACATCCGTGCGCTCGAGTACGGCATGCCGCCGACCG
>JAJCXU010000550.1 GCA_029263275.1 Ilumatobacter sp. | reverse complement strand
CACACCGACGTCGTGCCGGTCAACGCCGACGGATGGGATCGTGACCCCTTCGGTGGTGAGCTGATCGACGGGGAAGTGTGGGGCCGCGGCGCCGTCGACATGTTGAACCTCACGTCGTCGATGGCTGTCGTGTTTCGCAATCTCGCACGGGAGCATGCCGCAGGTCGATTCAAGCCGACCGGTGATCTCGTCTACTTCGGTGTCGCCGACGAAGAGGCCGGCAGCGCGCACGGTGCACGGTGGATGGCTGACCACCAGCGCGATGCGATGTATGCGGACTACGTGCTGACCGAGAGCGGCGGCCTCCACTCCGGGCCGGCTGAGGCATCCCACGTCGGTGTCAATGTCGCCGAGAAGGGTGTGGCATGGCGTCGGCTCACGGTTCGCGGTACGCCGGGGCACGGGTCGACACCGTTCCGCGGAGACAACGCGCTGGTCAAGGCTGCGGGTGTCGTGCAACGCCTCGCTGACTACCGGGCCAAGCCGAAGTTCACCGAGTTGTGGCGTGAACGAGTGACCACGATGAATCTGCAACCGGAGTGGGAACGTGCCTTGCTCGACGAGACGGCGATCGACGAGTTCCTCGACGAGATGCCGGCACCCGGCGTGGCGTCGTATCTGCACGCCTGCACACACACCACGTTCTCGCCCAACCTGGTCGACGGTGGACTGATGAAGACCAACACCATCCCCGACACGATCGTGGTCGAGGTCGACGTCCGGACACTTCCTGGCGAAGATGAAGCCGACGTGGCAGCACACCTCCGCGCCGCGCTCGGAGATCTCGCAGATCACGTCGAAGTCGAGCCGATCATGAACGATCCGGCATCGATCAGCCGCACCGACACCCCGCTGTGGGATTCGCTGCAGCGGGCGGTGAACATCCCGTTTCCGTCGGCGCGACTCACACCGCAGCTGACGGTCGGCTTCACCGACTCGCGGATCTACCGTGAACTCGGGGCGATCTCGTACGGCGCAGGTTTGTACAGCCCGTCGCTCGACGCGGGTGAGTTCGGATCACGCTTCCACGGCAACAACGAACGCATCGACGTGGAGTCGCTCGCACTGACCACCCGGCTGTGGGATCACGTCGTGCGCGACATGCTCGCGAGGTAACGGCGGGCGGCTTCGCGGGCCTCGGGGTCGGCCATCGCCGCCCCGAGTAGATCGGCGTCGCTCCACGCCCCGACGGTGGTGGCAACGTTCTCCAAGGCGACGTTGACCTGACGTTTGGTCGCTCGTACGACCGACGGTGCCTTGGCCGCGATCGACGTGGCGAGCTCGTCGACGGCACGCTCCAAGTCGCTGCGCGGAACGACCCGATTGAGGAACCCGATCGAGCGTGCCTCCTCCGCGTCGAACGGGCGACAGGTCAGCACCAACTCACGGGTCAACGCCGGGCCGATCTCGCGGACGAGACGCGGTATTCCGCCCCAGGCCAGCGGGATTCCGAGATCGACTTCGGGGATCGAGAAGACTGTGTCGTCAGCTGCGACACGGAGGTCGCAGACGCCGGCGAGCACGAGGCCACCGCCCACGCAGGGACCCTTGATGGCAGCGATGGTCAGCGCCGACATGCGCTCCATCGCCTCTGCCATCAGCCGGCCGAGATCGGCCTGCTCCCGCGCCGAGACGCCTTCTGGACCTGAGCCGGCGAACTCGCGGAGATCGAACCCGGACGAGAACGCTCGGCCCTGTCCGGTGACCACGACCACCACGGCGTCGGTCGTATCGAACCACGCGGCCGCCTCGGCGATCTCTGCGAGCGGGACCGTGCCGAGCGGGTTGAGCTTGTCGGGTTGCCTCAGCGTCAACCGTCCAATGTGGTCGGACACCTCGGCAGTGAGCGTCGTGAAGTCAGGCATCGCCCACAATCGCACAGTCGACCCGGCCGCGACGATGGGGCCAGGATCGTCTCTGGGAGCGTGCCGCGGCGGTGGCAGTCACGCTCGGCGCCGGAGGCCTCTTTGCGGTCAACGCGGCGAGCCCGAGCCCGAGCTCGACGTTCACGGCCATCACTCCGGTTCGCGTGCTCGACACCGGGATCGTCGGCCAACGTTCTCGTCGACATCGTCGGCTACTACTCCGCTGCCAGCGGATTGTCCACGTGGGATGAAATCCCGAGCGGCCAGACGATGGTCGGTCAATTCAACTACGACTCGCATCAGAGCGAGAGCGGTGACAGCGACGACTTCATCTATGTGCAGTTCCCGGCAACAGCACCCGAGGACCTGGTTGCGGCAGACATCCGGTTCGGCACACTCGGGATTTCGAACAGCGACGCAGCGTGTACCGGAACCATCACCGATCCGACGGCTCCACCGGGGAAGGTCTGCGTGTACCTGGCGTCGTGGGATGGCATCGATCTCGGGTTCACATCGACCTTGGCCGGGTATCTCCCGAATCGTGGGTTCTCCATCGGATTCGTCAAGGCTGCGGCGTCGGGCGGTTCCGACATGTACGCCAGCGGAACGTGGGCATACACCGCGCCTTGAGACTTGACCCACAGATAGCGTTCTGCAGATGAGCAAGCGACAGGGAACCGGGCGCAACGCGAATCCGATTTCGGAGAAGACGGCAGCTGAACTCGACGTCGCGTCGAGCGTCGACCGGCCGATCCGCGATCTCGATCGCCTCCACCGCTCCCTGCTCTTCGCTGAGCTGTCGATGCTGTCGTACCTGCCGGATGACCAGGCCCAACCCGTGTTCGAGAGCGTGGGCTTCTCGTCGGTCGTGTACCTCGAGCACGACGGTGCCCAGGCCTACGAACTCGGGACCGACGCCGACATGATCGTCGTGTGTCGCGGCACCGAGCCGAACGAGTGGAATGACATCAAAGCCGACGCCAATGCCTTGACCGATGTCGCTGAGACGGTCGGTCGCGTGCATCGGGGATTCAAGCGCGAGGTCGACGACATCTGGCCCGACATCACGTCGGCCCTCGATGGTGAGACCCGCGACGTCTGGTTCTGCGGGCACTCGCTCGGTGGGGCCATGGCGACCATCTGCGCCGGCAGATCCGAGTTCTCCGACAGTGTCACGACCGCCGTCGAGGTGCACACTTTCGGCAGCCCGCGTGTCGGAACGAAGCGCTACATCCAGCACGCCTCGGTGCCGCACATTCGTTGGGTCAACAACAACGACATCGTCACCCGCGTCCCGCCGCGGTGGCTGCGCTACCGCCACACCGGCATGCGGATGTACCTCGACCGCAACGGAGTGCACCGGAGGCTCACACCGGCGCTGCGCGGCCGTGACCGATGGGCTGGATTCGTCGGCGGGCTGAAGCAGCGCAAGTTCGACCACTTCAGCGATCACGCCATTGCCGGCTACGTCGCACACATCCGGGCTGCCGCCGAGAACCAGACCGACCTCGACGCCAACCCGCCTGGAATCCTGCAGCAGTTCCGCGACCGCCGCAGCTAGTTCTTCAGCTCGCCTGGTACCGGCCAGGCTCGACTTCCACGGCCTCGCCGCGGTGCAGCATGCGGTCGACGTGCATGGTGGCGCTGCGCACCTCGACCGAGTCGGCGAACGAGTGCTCGACATGGGGGCGATAGATGAACCGGTGCGCTCGCATGTCATCGATCGAGTGGGGCTCGGCAAGGAAGTCGAGCATGGCTTGATGGCGTCGGCCGATCACCGCGGTGAACGCGTCGATCATCCCGACGAATGTGTCGCGTCCCTCGATGATGCCCTTGTGGTGGAACGTCACGTAGTAGTCAGCCTCCTCGTCGCGCACCTTGGCCAGGCTCGCTTCGAAGTCTTCGAGGTCGCTCCACACGTCGCCGTAGTACGGGCCGAACCCGGTGAGGTCGATGTCGGACAGAAAGAACACACCGTCCATACGGAAGCCGCTGTGCCCGCGGGTGTGACCCGGCAGGTGAACGGCATCGATCGTGACGCCGCCGCCGAGGTCGAAGACGTGACCATCGGTGAACCCCTGTGCATCGGGTCGAGGCATGTAGTGGAACTCCTCGAGGATGGTCTTCTCGAAGATCGCGCGTGGCTCGCCGGTGAGGCCGTACACCTGCATCAACCCGTCCATGCTTTGTGCGCCGACGATGTCAGCATCATGAATGTGCAACGAGGCGTCGGCGAACATCCCGTTGCCGGCCATGTGGTCCTCGTGGCTGTGGGAGTTGATGACCGCGTCGACCTCGACGGGCGCTCCACCGCGCTCGACGACCGTCACCGACGGATCGATGACCACGGATTCTCCCGCCCCGCGCACCAGCAGTGTGTTGCCGGAGGGATATGCGCCGTTGGCATCTCCGACCAGCACGCTCACGGTGTCGGTCAGTCGTCGTTCGCCTTCGCCCCAGTCAATGATCACTGCGCCGACGCTACTTGCGGCGCCCCATCACACTTGGGGTCAGACCCCAAGTGTGATTCAGCTGAATGCGGAGTTGCGTGTCGCGGTGCTGAGCACACCGGACACGTAGTTGGACGTGCCGGGCCCGAGCAGTTCGGTGGCAGCGGTGACCAAGGCGCCGTAGGCCGCCCACGCGAAGAGGCCACCGACCGAGACCCGAGCGACACCAAGTGCCGCGAGTTCGGGGACCGTTGGTGTGCCGGGCAGCGCCAGCACGTTGACGGGGCAGTCAACGGCGTTGACGACCCGCTCGATGTCCGCAGCGGTCACGACGCCCGGCGCGTAGGCGACGTCTGCGCCGGCATCGCGGTACGCGATGAGGCGGGCGATCGTGTCGTCCAAGTCGGTCACGCCGTAGAGGTGGTTCTCGGCCCGTGCGGTCAACACCAGGTCGCCACCCGCTTCCTTGGCCGCGGCAACGTTGGCTGCCGCAACGTCGACCGGTCGAAGCGCGCCCGAGCGCGGGCTGTAATCCTCGATCGAGAAACCTGCAGCGTCGGTTGCAGCGATCAGCCGAGCAGTCTCGGCAACACCGTCGACGTCGTCGGCGAAGCAGTCCTCGGAATCGACGTTGAGTGGCACATCGACAGCAGCGGCCAGGTCTGCAGCGTGCG
>JAJCXU010000549.1 GCA_029263275.1 Ilumatobacter sp. | reverse complement strand
GGTCTCGGCGACCGCATCGGATCGCTCGAAGTCGGCAAACAGGCCGACATCGTGATCCACCGGACGGACACGCCGGGCTGGACGCCGCGCGGCGATGTCGGCCTGCAACTCGTGTGGGGAACCGACGGACGCAGCGTCCGCGATGTGTTCATCGCCGGCCGCCATGTCGTCGCCGACGGACGAGTGATCACGATCGACGTCGACGCGCTCACCACCGAGGCGGCGGATCGGCAACGATTACTCCTTGCCCGCGCCGGAGTTGAACGTCGCGAGCACTGGCCACACATCGACGGAACCTGAACGACACACTGTGCAGCCAGCACTGTGAACGACGCACCGTGAATGACACGGAGAAGCACATGGAGAACGAGATGGAGATCAGAACACTTGGCCGCACCGGAATCGGAGTGTCGAAGTTCGGCCTCGGCACGATGGTGCTCGGCGCTTGGGGCAACACGGACCACGACTCCTGCGCCCGGATCGTCAACACCGCGTTGGACGCAGGGATCAACCTCGTCGACACCGCCGATGTGTATGCGTTTGGCGAGAGCGAGGAAATCGTTGGTGCTGCAATTGCCGGTCGTCGCGACGATGTGGTCCTCGCCACCAAGTTCCACAATCAGATGGGTGAGGACACGAACACGCGGGGCAACTCGCGGCGGTGGATCAACCGAGCGGTTGAGGACAGTCTTCGGAGGCTGCAAACCGATCGCATTGACCTGTACCAAATCCACCGGCCCGACCCATCCACCGACATCTCAGAGACGATTGACGCCCTCACCGACCTCGTTCGGGCAGGCAAGATCCTGTCGTGGGGTACCTCGACCTTCCCAGCTGAAGACATCGTCGAGGCGTGCTGGGTCGCCGACGATCGTCGGGTGGCTGCGCCGCACACCGAACAGCCGCCATATTCGATCTTGTGCCGCGGTATCGAACGCGACGTGTTGCCCGTCTGCGCTCGCCGGGATATCGGAGTGATCGTGTGGAGTCCATTGTCAGGCGGCTGGTTGACCGGCAAATACCGCCGCGATGGTGATGCGCCTGCGGGCTCGCGGGCAAGCATCAACCCGGATCACTTCGACGTCGACAACGAGGCCAAGTACGACGCGGTTGAACAACTCGAAGCGATCGCAGCGACTGCTGGGATCAGCCTCATGGAACTTGCGATGGCTTGGGCGGTCGAGCATCCGGCAATCACCAGTGCCTTGATCGGTCCGCGGACCGAGTCGCAGCTCGACGAGTTGCTCCGCGCTGCCGATGTCACCCTTGACGCTGACACTCTCGACGCGATCGATGCAGTCGTCGCTCCCGGCACTGATCTCAACGAGGCGGATCGCGGATGGACGCCGCCGGGATTGGACGTCGCGAACCGGCGCCGTGTCAGGACGGCGCGATGAAGGCAGCACGGTACGAACGAACTGGCGGGCCCGAGGTCATCGAGTACGTCGACGTCCCCGATCCAGAGCCTGGCGCAGTCGACGTGGTCGTTCGAGTTGAAGCGTGCGCACTGAACCGTCTCGATGCCATCCAACGAAACGGCTGGTTTGCACTCGACGGCTTCACGCTGCCGCACATCTCTGGCATGGATGTCGCCGGGACGATCGTCGCTGTCGGTGACGCGGTCGATTCGGTCGCGGCAGGCGACCGAGTGGTCGTCGACCCCTCGCTCGCGGGCGTTGACGACCGTTCGGTGCACGCAGGAAAGGGTGACCTGTTCGGCGCGCTCGGAGTGATCGGGGCGACGGACGACGGTGGGTATGCCGAGCTGTGCGTGGTCCCCGCGTCGCACGTGTACGCGGTGCCCGACTCGATGCCGATCGAGCATGCGGCGACGTTCCCCACCGCGTACCTGACGGCGTCGCATGCGATGTTCGACGTCGCTGGTCTCGGCGCCGGCGAAACGGTGATGATCCATGCCGCCGGCAGTGGTGTGTCAGTCGCCGCCATCCAGCTCGCGAAGAATGCTGGGGCGACTGTGCTCGCGACGGCGGGTTCGCAGGCCAAGCTCGACCGAGCACTCGAGCTCGGCGCCGATCATGTGCTGAACAACCGGAGTGGCGACGTGACCGGATGGGCTCGCGAGGTCACGGCTGGTGCTGGCGTCGACGTCGTGTTCGACCATGTCGGCACGGCGCTCTTTGCTCCGTCGATCTTCTCGCTGGGCATCGGTGGGCGACTCGTGTCGTGCGGCAACACCTCGGGCGACGAGGCCACCATTCCGAGCCTCGGTTTCATGTTCCATCAGCGCGCGTCGATCCTCGGTTCGGACGCGTATCGCCCTGACGAGTTCGGTCCGGCGTGGTCGACGTTCTGCGACGGCGACTTCACTGTTGCCATCGACCGTGAATACCCATTGGATGAGGCCGGCGCAGCGCAGGAGCAGCTGGTGTCGGGTGACGTATTCGGCAAGATCCTCTTGAAGCCCAACGGATGAGGTAGCACCCACGTGGCTGATTCCCCGTACCCCGAACTGAAGAAGACCCACACGATGGCCCATGTCGGTCGGCCATACACCGACTACAAGCCTCCAGCAGCGGCACCGGTCTGGGCGGTCATCGAGGGGTACGGACGGTTCCACGTCCTGGTGTCAGCGCTGCAGCTCAATCTGTTCGACACGCTCGACGAGTTGGGCCCGTCAACCCCCGACGATCTCGCCGAGCAACTCGACGTGTCCGCGCCTCACCTGGCGACGTTGCTGGACGGTGTGATCGCACTGGGGTTCCTCGAACGGCATCGCGGACGTGTCCAACTGAACGACACGGCGCGTCGATACCTGGTGTCCTCGTCGCCTGCCTCCATGGCCGACCTCGTGCCGGTGTCGCCCGGGCCGCTCGCGAACTGGGACCGGTTGACCGACACCGTTCGCGCGGGGGCACCGGCTGAACCCATCGAGAACGACCCGGCGAACTTCTACGTACCACTGGTCGAGGGCACGTTCACGACGATCAACCGATGCGCACAACGTGCTGACTTGCAGCTGCGGTATTCCGCGCTGGACTGTCCGCGGGTCCTTGACCTGGGAGCGGGCGGCGCGCCGTGGGCCATCGCGGTGCTCGAAGCCAACGACGGCGCATCGGCCGTGGTCAACGATCTCGACGGCGTGATCGACGTCGCCCAGGAAAAGGTCGCAACCCGGGGGCTGTTGGCGCGATGCGAATTCCGCGCGGGTGACTTCCACGACATCGAACTCGAAGCCGACCACTACGACCTCGTCGTGCTCGGCCACGTCTGCCGCTCCGAAGGCATCGACGGCGCACTCCACCTGATCGTGCGCGCGTACGACGCGCTGCGGCCCGGTGGACGGTTGCTGCTCGGCGACTACTTCTGCGACGAAGAACGGTCGCAAGCCGACCATGCCCTGATGATGGGCGTGACGATGATGGCGAGCACTCGCGTCGGGGCCACGTTCACGTTCGGCCAGGTGAACGGCTGGCTCGATGCTGCAGGGTTCGACGACGTTCGCGTGATCGAACCAATCGGCTTCCAGCACGTTTTCGTCGCGACCAAACCCAGAGGAGGATCATGATGAGTGACACGACCGGCAGCGGCGAGACGCGGACGATCGATCTGATGATCGACGCCTGGTACGTCGTGACGATGAACGAGACGCGCGACATCATTCAGCACGGCTCGATCGCCGTCGACGACGGCGTCATCGTCGACGTCGGCAAGACCGATGATCTTGCCTCCCGCTACACGCCGACGCGTCGGCTTGGTGGTGAACGCTTCGTCCTCACGCCGGGGATGGTCAACACGCACATTCACATCACTGGCGAGCCGTTGACCCGCGGGTACGTCCCCGACGACACGCCCTTCGAGGAGAACGTCTTCGTCTGGTTGACGAACCTCTATGCGGTCTACGACGCCGCCGATGAGCGGTGCTCGGCACAGCTCGCGGCCACGGAGATGTTGCGGTCCGGCACGACGACCTTCCTCGAAGCCGGCACCATTCGGTTCCTCGACGAAGTGATCGACGGGCTCACCGAGACGGGAATCCGTGGGCGACTGGGCTCGTGGATCTGGGATCTTCCGCCCGTTCCCGACGTGTATCGCCAGACGACCGACGAGGCGATCGCCCGCATGGACGATCAGCTCACGCGCCATCGCACCGCGGCTGATGGTCGGCTCGGCACGTGGGCCACCCTGGTTGGCCACACCGCGTGTTCCGATCCGCTGTGGAAGGCGACGCGCGAGCTGGCTGACCAGCACGATGTGGGTGTCAGCTTCCACATGTCGCCCGCGAAGGCCGACCCTGACGGATTCATCGCCGAGTTCGGGCAGCGTCCGATCGAGCACCTCGAAGAGCTGGGGGTCCTGCGCGAGGACTGCGCGATCACGCACTGCGTCCACGTCGACGACCGCGAGGTCGGGATCATGGGTGGCCACGGTCTGACCGTCGCCCACTGCCCGACCACGGCGTTGAAGGTGAGCTATGGCGTGACCCAGATCGGCAAGATGCCCGAGATGGTGCAGCAGGGTGTGAACCTCACGATCGGCACCGACGGGAACAATGCGTCCAACTACTCCGACCTGATGCGTGCCACGTATCTGGTCGCCGGCCTCTTCAAGGACGGGCGGATGGACCCGCACATGTTCCCGGCGGAGAAGGCGTACGAGATGGCAACGCTCGGCGGGGCAAAGGCGATCGGGCTCCAGGATCAGATTGGGTCACTGGAGGTGGGCAAGCGCGCTGACGCGGTGCTCCACGACACCGATCGTCCGGAGTGGCGGCCTCTGCTCAACGTGATCAATCAGCTCGTGTGGTCCGCCGACGGCCGCGGCGTCCACACCGTGGTCGTCGATGGGCGCGTCGTCGTCGAAGACGGTCACATGACGATGATCGATGAAGACGCGCTTTGGCGCGAGGCGCAGCTCCGAGGACGGGCGATCGTCAACCGGTCGGGTCTGCCCGACAAGGCGAAGTACCCGATCATCTGAGTGGTCACCCCAGGGCTTCGGCGCGGGGGACGAACCCGCTGTCCTCGAACACCTCGGGGACGTCGAGATCCTCGACCACCAGCCAGAGTCGCAGCAACGTCCGGCGCTGTTCGGGGTCGGGCCAGTCGACGTACGGATGCCGTGCGTGCATGATCCGATAGTTGTTCAGGAGCTGGAGGTCGCCGGGCTGGAAGTTCATGTCGAGCGCGAACGCGGGGTCGGTGAGGAATGAGTCGTACAGGTCGAGTGCCTCGACCTGCTCGGTACGCAGCGCCGGGATTGTCGCGTCGTACTCGCTGGCGGTTTCGAGGTACATCCGTCCGTATCGCGTGAAGACCTCACCGGCGTCGTTGACGGCGCAGATCGGTGTGTGGTGCACGGTTCGCTCGATGATCGACGGCGTCGCCCACGGCTGGTGCAGGAGTTCGGCAAGGTCGGGGCGTGTCTGCCACATCGCGGCATGGACCGCCACCGAGCTGACGATCGTGCTCGCCCCACCAGTTTGTGCGGCGCGTAGGCAGTACAGCCCGACCACGTCGGAGGAGTCGCTGTGATAGTCGAGTGGCGCGGCGGTCTCGTAGGAGCGGACACCCGTGACGGTGAAGTCCTTGCCTTCGTCGCGGACGCGGACGATGTGGTCGCCGGCGAGGTTCTGGCGGATCGGTACGCCGGCCCACGAACCGATCGCCGTACACAGGATCTCGTTTTCGGCATCGTCGAGTTCGTCGACCGGCAAGCCTCTGATCAAGACGAATCCGCGGCCGTGCAGGAGGTCGTGACGCGCGGCCAGCAGTCCATCGGTGAGCTGGCTCGGCAACGGGGCAGCGGGAGCGGTCCCGTTGCGCGAGATCGTGCGTGCGTGGTCGGCGAGTTGTTCCGCGATCGCGGTGTCGAGCTGCACCGTCCAAGATGCCGGGTCGGTGAGCTCGCTGCCACGCCAACCTGCGTCGTGGGTGGATGGGTCGATCATCTTCGCCTCAGTCCTGCGATCGATACTCTTCAGCCGAAGTCGACGGTAGAGTCGCTAGCTGGTCAGTTTGTCAGACCAAAGAGGGATTCGTCAATGCGGACGGCATGGACGACCGACAGAAGAGGTCGCTGGTTGAC
>JAJCXU010000548.1 GCA_029263275.1 Ilumatobacter sp. | reverse complement strand
TTGCTCCACCCCTTCAGCTCCAGTGGCAGTTCGATGTTCTTGCGGACCGACCGCCAGTCGAACAGACCCGACTGCTGGAATGCCATGCCATAGTCCTGGTCGAGCCGTGCCTGCGCTGCAGGCTTGCCATTGACCTCGATGCTGCCCGCCGTGGGTGTGAGGAGGTTGGCGATGAGTCGGAGCAACGTCGACTTGCCGCACCCTGACGGACCGATCAACGACACGAAGTCGCCTTCGGTAATCGTCAGGTCGATGCCGCTCAATGCGTCGACCTGATTCGGCCGACTCTGGTTGAACACCATCGACGCTTCTCGGACTTCAACGGCCTGGCCGGTGACGGTCATGATGCAACCTCACGCGGGCGGTGACGCATCGCCGACATCTCGAGCAGGGCGATCAGTCCGAACAACACCAAGCCGAGGATGGCGGCACCGATCACTGCGGTGTACACCTGGGCCGGTTCGCTCGTTGCCTTCTGCGAATACGTCAGTGCCGCCTTGCCGATGCCGCCCGACAATCCCGTCGAGATCTCAGCAACGATCACACCGATGACCGATGCTGTGGCCGCCAACTTCATACCGGGCACGATCGATGGGATGGCCGACGGGAATCGGAGCTTCACCAACGTGGTCCACCAACTGGCTGCGTAGCTGTCCATGAGTTCGACCGCGGCGGCTGGCGCCGAGGTGAGACCACGCAGTGTTGCCACGGTGATTGGGAAGAACGCGAGGAAGGCCCCAAGCAGCGAGACCCACGTCCACTTGGGGAGCCCCCAGTTGCCAGCGATCGTGGCGATCTGCGGGGCCAGCGCGATGAGCGGCACCGTCTGCGATGCGATCACGTACGGCAGCAGTCCGCGCTCGACAATGCGGAACCTGGCCATGAGCACGGCGAGCCCGACACCGATCATCGTGCCAGCGATCAACCCCACGACGGCCAGGCGGAACGTGAACCAGGTGTATCCGAGCACCGCCTGCCAGACGAGCGGCGTGTCACGCACCTCGGGTTCAAAGAACTCACCAAGCATCTCCCACGTGTGGGGCATCACCCGATCGTTGGTCTTCGGGATGATCCGCCAGCCGAATACCTCACCGCCCTTTTCGGGGCCGATCGCCTTCCACGCTTCCCACGCGATGGCGACGAAGGCGAGCGCTGCAACAAACAGCGCTGTGCGGCGAACCGCCCGTTTGATCACTGTCGTGCCAGCGCCTGTTCACCCAACGCGGGGATGACGTGTTCGCCGTACTGCTCCAACGTGTGGTCCTTGCCATCATGTTGCAGGTAGATCGCAAACTGGTTGACGCCGAGAGCTTGCAGAGCGGCAAGCCGTTCAAGCTGCGCTTCGACCGGACCCAGGATGCAGAACCGGTCGACGATCTCGTCAGGCACGAACGACGTGTGCGTGTTCCCGGCCTGACCGTGCTGGTTGTAGTCGTATTCTTCGCGTCCCTTGATGTACTCGGTGAGCGCCGCAGGCACTGCCGACGACTCGCCGTATCGGGCCACGATGTCAGCGACGTGATTGCCGACCATGCCTCCGAACCACCTGCATTGATCGCGCATGTACGCCATGTTCTCCGTCGGCCCGACATAGGCCGGCGCTGCCACACAGATCGTGATCTCGTCGGGGTCGCGCCCGGCATCACTTGCTGCGGTGCGAACCGCGTTGATCGTCCACTCAGCAATTGAGAGATCGGCCAGCTGCAGGATGAATCCGTCGCAGGTCTCGCCGATCAACTTGAGTGCCTTCGGCCCGTAGCCCGCGCCCCACACTTCGAGTTCGCTCTTCGCCGCCCAGGGCAGCGTGATGGTGGAGCCGTTGTATTCGACGCCGCGGCCACAGGCGAGTTCCCGAATCACATTGATCGAGTCGCGCATGGTGGCGAGCGTGGTCGGCTTGCCGTTGGTGACTCTGACCGCCGAGTCGCCTCGGCCGATCCCGCACACCGTGCGGTTGCCATACATCTCGTTGAGCGTGGCGTAGGTGGATGCGGTGACGGTCCAGTCGCGCGTTGCCGGGTTGGTGACCATTGGCCCGACGATGATGTTGCGGGTCTCGTTGAGGATCTGGGAGTAGATGACGTATGGCTCCTCCCAGAGGATGTGCGAATCGAAGGTCCAGACGTGGCTGAACCCAAAGGTTTCGGCACGTTTGGCGAGATCGATGACGCGCGCTGCTGGCGGCGTGGTTTGCAGTACGACTCCGATATCCATGATCAGTGGATGTACTGGTTGAGGCTGCGCTTGACGAACTTGCCGTGGCCCTTGGCACCGACATAGGTGTCGTTCGCCACGACGACGCGTCCACGCGAGATGACCGTGTCGACCTTGCCGTCGACTTCGAAGCCCTCGTACGACGAGTGGTCCATCGCCATGTGGTGTTTGTCGTTGATGCCGATCTTGGTCTTGGCATTCGGATCCCACACGAGCACGTCAGCGTCGGCGCCAGGTTCGAGGACGCCTTTCTTCTCGAGGCCGAACATGCGCGCCGGGGTGGTGCAGCAGGTCTCGACCCAACGTTCGAGGGTCATCTCCCCCATCACGACGCCTTGATAGATCATCTCCATGCGGTGCTCGACGCCGCCCATGCCGTTGGGGATCTTCGAGAAGTCGCCGATGCCGAGTTCCTTCTGATCCTTCATGCAGAACGGGCAGTGGTCGGTGGACACCACGGCGAGTTCGTTCATCCGCAGGCCCTTCCACAGGTCCTTCTGGTGGTGCTCGTGTTTGGTCCGCAGCGGCGTCGAACACACCCACTTCGCTCCCTCGAACCCGGGCTGAGCGAGGTGATCCTCGATCGACAAGTACAGGTATTGCGGGCAGGTCTCGGCGAAGACGTTGAGGCCCATGTGCTGAGCGCGCGAGACCTCTTCGAGGGCCTCGGACGCCGACATGTGCACGATGTAGAGCGGCACATTGCCGGCAACGCGGGCGAGCTTGATCGCACGGTGGGTGGCCTCTGACTCGAGTTCTTCGGGCCGGGTGTACGAGTGGTATTTCGGGTCGGTGTCGCCACGGGCCAGCGATTGGGCGACCAACACATCGATCGCAATGCCGTTCTCGGCGTGCATCATCATCAACGCGCCGGATTCGGACGCGTTCTGCATTGCCCGAAGGATCTTGCCGTCGTCGGAGTAGAAGACGCCGGGATAGGCCATGAACATCTTGAAGCTCGTGACGCCTTCGTGCTCGACGAGGTACGTCATCGCCTCAAGTGATTCTTCGTTGACGTCACCGATGATCTGATGGAACGCGTAGTCGACGTGACACTCGCCAGCTGCCTCGACGTGTCGAGCGGCCAGCGTCTCACGCACGTCGAGTCCGACGGTCTGCGACGCGAAGTCGACGATGGTCGTCACGCCACCCCACGCTGCAGCTTTCGACCCGGTGTCGAAATCATCAGCCGAGATCGTGCCGCCGAACGGCAACGACATGTGGACGTGTGCATCGACGCCTCCCGGCACGACGTACTTGCCCGTTGCGTCGATCGTCGTGTCGGCAGCAATGCCGTAGGCCGCTGCATGCCCCGGTGCGAGGATCGCCGCGATCGACTCGCCGTCGATCAGAACGTCGGCCTGGCGTCGACCGATCGCCGAGATGACCGTGCCACCTTGGATGAGTGTGGTTGCCATCGCGATCAGCCCTCCACCAATTCGCCGTACGCCTCGGGGCGGCGGTCGCGGTAGAACTGCCAGCCGTCGCGAACTTCACGGATGAGGTCGAGGTCGAACTCACGCACGATCAGCTCGGGGTCGTGCGCGCTGCCCTTGTCGCCGACGTACTCACCGCGTGGGCCGATGAAGTAGCTCTGTCCGTAGAAGTCGTTCTCGCCGAGCTCCTCGATGCCGACCCGGTTGATCGCGCCGACGTAATACATGTTCGCGACGGCAGCAGCAGGCTGCTCGATGCTCCAGAGGTACTCGGACAAACCCCGGTGAGTAGCGGACGGGTTGAAGACGATCTCGGCCCCATTGAGGCCGAGCGCACGCCAGCCCTCGGGGAAGTGGCGGTCGTAGCAGATGTAGACCCCGACCTTGCCGACGGCCGTGTCGAACACGGGGTATCCGCCCGTGCCGGGCTTGAAGTAGAACTTCTCCCAGAAGCCCTTGACCTGCGGGATGTGTTGCTTGCGGTACTTGCCGAGGTAGGTGCCATCGGCATCGATGACTGCCGCTGTGTTGTAGTAGACGCCGGGCTGCTCGATCTCGTACATCGGCAGCACCATCACCATGTTGAGTTCCTTGGCGAGCGCCTGGAAACGCTTCGTGGTCGGCCCATCTGGGATGTATTCGGTGTACTCGTAGTACTCAGCATCCTGCACCTGGCAGAAGTACGGGCCGTAGAACAACTCTTGGAAGCAGATGATCTGAGCACCCTGAGCAGCCGCCTCGCGGGCAGCTTCCTCGTGCTTGACGATCATCGACTCCTTGTCGCCTGTCCAGTCGGTCTGCAGGAGTGCGGCTTTCACGATGTTTGCCATTTTCCGACCTTAACGAATTGTCAAGCAGCGGGCAATCAGTCAGCGGCAAACGCTGGGTCACCTCATTGTCATGGCGGTGAATCCGCAAACGGCGCCAGCAGTACGACGCCGCTCCACTCCGCCAGTAGGGTTCCGAGCGTTCGATCTACATTGGAGCGGAATGTCATACTCACTTGGTGTCGATCTGGGCACATCACACACCGCTGCGGCTGTCGCGCGTGACGGCCAGGTTCGCATCGCGAGCCTCGGGAATCAGTCGGCAACCGTGCCGTCCGTCGTCCTGCTGAAGGAAGACCAAACCATCCTCACCGGTACCGCCGCGGACCGGCGCAGCCTCAGCGAGCCTGATCGCGTGGCTCGCGAGTTCAAACGACGCGTCGGTGACACGACACCGATCTTCCTCGGTGGCGCGCCACATTCTGCCGAAGCGCTGATGGCGCGTCTGCTGCGCTGGGTCGTCGACGAAGTCGCCGCCCGCGAAGGCGGGCCACCCGCTCAGTTGACCATCTGCCATCCCGCCAACTGGGGCCAGTACAAGAAGGACCTGCTCGAACAAGCGGTCCGGATTGCCGAAGTCGGCACGGCCACGTTCATCACCGAACCCGAAGCCGCTGCCATCCACTACGCCTCGAATGAGCGGATCGAGCCGGGCGCAGTCGTGGCGGTGTACGACCTCGGCGGCGGCACG
>JAJCXU010000547.1 GCA_029263275.1 Ilumatobacter sp. | reverse complement strand
CTTGAACTGGTCGGATCCGGCGGTGAAGTCGGTCTCGCACTTGAGTTCGACGATCGAGCCGACGTTGCCATCGATGAGCAGGCTCACGACGCCCTGAGTGGCGTCGCGGTCCTCGCGCTTGGCGCTGGCGGCCAGGCCCTTTTCACGAAGCCACTTCTTGGCAGCTTCCATGTCGCCGTCGTTCTCCTGCAAGGCTTTCTTGCAGTCCATCATGCCGGCGCCGGACGACTCGCGGAGCGCCTTGACGTCTTGTGCAGTGAATGACATGTTCTTCAGCTCTCCGTTTCGACTTCGGGGGTTGCTTCGGCAGCGGGTGCTTCTGCTGCGGGTGCCTCTTCAGCGACCGGAGCTGCTTCTGCCGCTGCCGGAGCCTCGGGCGCCGGCGCATCCTTGGCGGCGGCCAGCTTGGCGTCGCGCTCGGCCTGCTGCTGTGCAGCGGCGTTACGAGCGGCGGCCTGTGCGGCTTCGAACGCTGCTTCTTCTTCCGGTGTCTTCTCGGCGACCGGAGCAGGTGCCGGGTTGCGCTTGTTGGCGATGAAGCGGCCCTCGGCAACGGCGTCGGCGATGACGCGCGCAAAGAGGCTGTTCGAACGAATGGCATCGTCGTTGCCCGGGATCGGGTACGTGATGACTTCGGGGTTCACGTTGGTGTCGACCACGGCGACGACCGGGATACCGAGCTTGGTCGCTTCGGTGACCGCGATGTGCTCCTTGTTGGTGTCGAGCACGAAGATGGCGTCTGGCGCCTTCTTCAGGCTGCGCATGCCACCGAGGTTGCGCTGCAGCTTGATCAGTTCGCGATCGAGGAGCAGTGCTTCCTTCTTGATCATCACGTCGAACTCGCCAGAGGCCTGCATGCGCTCGTACTCGAGCATCTTGTTGACGCGCTTGCTCATCGTCTCGAAGTTGGTGAGCATGCCGCCGAGCCAGCGCTCGTTCACGTACGGCATGCCGCACTTGTCGGCATAGCTCTTGATCGGATCCTGGGCCTGCTTCTTCGTGCCCACGAACAGAATGTTGCCGCCGCCGGCAACGAGATCACGGACGAACCCGTAGGCCGTCTCGACTCGACCGAGCGTCTGCTCGAGGTCGATGATGTAGATGCCGGCGCGCTCACCGAAGATGAATCGCTTCATCTTCGGGTTCCAACGACGGGTCTGGTGGCCGAAGTGTGCTCCGGCCTCCAACATCTGACGCATGCTGATAACAGCCATGTGGTGCTCCTTGTGCGGTTCTTCCCACCGATCGGCGCCGCGAGGCGACCGCTGATTGATCGATGAGACAATTGAGTGTGTGCCGCTTCGGTTGAAACGACCGGACTGATGCTACCGGCACTCCGAACGGCCCACACCCGGTACGGAGCCCCGAAATCGCATCCCACTCAGTCGATGCACGACCACAACGCGACGGGCGCGGGCCGTCGAGCGGTTCCGTCGATCGGGACGAGACGAGGCCGACCCGTCAGATGACCGAGGTACGGCTCGGGGTCGCGATACCGGTCACCGACTCTGAGCCCGAAATAGAACTGGCCATCAACCCTGCCGAGCACGGCACCACCAGCGACTCGGGCACCTCGCCGCAGTCGCACATCGCTCAGTCGTCCATACGTGGTCCTCCAGCCGTTGGCGTGCTCGACGACGACGTACGTGGTTCCCGCCACCAATCCGGCAGAGGTGACACGACCAGCGGCAACCGAACGCACGACGCTTGGCGCATCGGTCTGATATTCGAGTCCGCGGTTTCCGGGGCAGTACCGACACGCCGGAGCTCGGAAGTGGTCGATGATCTGGCCGGTGACGGGCGGCCGCCAGCACGGCGCTGCTTCAGCGACAGCCCCCAAACCGAACGTGAGCAGTGAAGTTGCTGTGCTGGCAGCAAGGAGAACGCGTCGTCGCATCATGATGACCTCTCGAAGAGTTGATCTGATGGACGCTCAGCGTCGATGGGGCCGGGAGCCCGAGGTGCCAGCGCACTAGCATGGAAGATGTCTGAGGGTCAGGTGAGTCCGGCCGCGCCAAGACGGGCACGGAGATGGAGCACCGACTTGGTGTGGATTTGGCTGACGCGGCTCTCGGTGACGCCGAGCACGTCGCCAATTTCCGCCAGCGTCAAACCCTCGTCGTAGTACAACGACAGCACCAGCTTCTCGCGCTCGGGGAGTTTCTTGATCTCCTCGCGCATGAGATAGCTGAGTTCGCGATCTTCCACGACTGCCGATGGCGACCCCGACATCGCATTGTCAGGCGCCGACGGCTCCGCACCGGCTGCGATCGCCCGATCGAGTGGACCGATCGTCGTGCTCGCAATTGCTGACAGCCACTTGGTGAGCTCCTCGGGAGTGATCCGGAGGTGTTCGGAGAGTTCCTCGTCGGTCGGGCCGCGACCCAGCTTGTGCTCGAGTTCGGAGAACGATTTCTCGACATTGCGCGCCCGGCTGCGAACCGAACGCGGCACCCAGTCGAGCTGACGGAGCCCGTCGTAGATCGCACCACGGATGCGCGGAACGGCGAATGTCTCGAACTTGACCCCCCGCTCAGTGTCGAAGCGTTCGATCGCGTCGATGAGTCCGAAGACCCCCGAACTGATCAAGTCGCCCGAATCCACACTCGACGGAAGGCCCGCGCCAACACGGCCGGCCACGAACTTCACCAACGGCGAGTAGTGGACGATGAGATGGTCGCGCGCCGCAGAGTTGCGCCGGTTGAGCCAGCGGGTCCACTGCATCTGGAGGTCTGCGTCTTCTGGAACAATGCTCATGCTCTGGGATGGGCCTCGCGGTAAGCAGCGGAGAGTCGCTCTCGGCTGACGTGGGTGTAACGCTGTGTGGTGGCCACGTCGGCGTGGCCCAACAGTTCTTGCACAGCTCGCAAGTCCGCACCACCGTCGAGGAGATGCGTCGCGAAACTGTGCCGCAACGCATGGGGGTGCGTTGGCGTCGGTGATCGGCGGTCGATGATGCGACGAACGTCGCGCGGCGTGAGACGTTTGCCCACCTCATTGCCGAACAATGCGTCGCCCTGATCGACGGTGAGGACCTCGGGTCGCACCTCGATCCAGCGCCGCAGCGACCGCACCGCGGGCTCGCTGAGCGGGACTCGTCGTTCCTTGCTGCCCTTACCCCAGACGGTGGCGGCACCAACCGCCAATGCGAGTGACGACACATCGAGGCTGCACAATTCGCTGACTCGCAATCCCGACCCGTAGAGCACCTCGAGCACCGCATCATCCCGACACCGTCGCCACTCTGGCTCGTCGACATCGGTGGCGGTTTCGAGCAGGCCGGTGACTTCGCGACCATCGAGCACACGCGGCAACCGGCCGTTGCCCGCCGGGACCGAGACGCCGCTGGTGGGGTCGAGTTCTGCGACGTCGTTCGCCACCGCCCACTTGAAATAGCGGCGGATCGCCGCGATCTTGCGGGCGATCGTTCGGCGCGCGAACTGGCGCGTCGTGAGATGTGCCAGGTACCGCCGAATGGTCGTTCGGGTCACTCCGGTCGGGTCGACGAGCTCGCTGCGCGCACACCAGGTCTCGAACAGACGAAGATCGGAGACGTACGAGGTGACCGTGTTGTCGGACAATGACGTGAGCGCGCTCGCGAAGTCGTCGATGCGCCAGCGGTCCACGATGTGATCGTATTGTCTGTCGCCCGGGAAGTCCGGGATGGGCAATCCGCTCGCCGACGCGAGCAGCGTGCCGCCTGGCATCACGCGTCATGCCAGCTCAGCCCATTCATCGACCGCTTCGAACCATCCACCCGTCTCAGCGAGCCAGCCAGCTCGCTCGAGGCGAGCGAGGACCATTGCCGCTTCGCCGACGGTGGCGCCGGTGAACAACATGACGGCGTCAATCGTGCGCGGCGTGTCGCGACACGCTGCATACACCTCTGCGTCGACGCCGCTCAGTGCAGGACGAGCGTCGAACCGAGCGCGTCCTGCGCGGCGGTGATCGAGGCCCAACGCCATCAGGACATCGGCGGTCTCGGTGGCGGTGATCGCCCCTTCGGACAACAGCTTGTTCGTTCCTTCCGAGGCCCGGCTGTGGACTGACCCGGGGACCGCCATGACCTCGACGGATCGATCCACGGCCTCGCGCACCGTGATCAGGCTGCCGCCTCGGGCCCGACTCTCGACGACGACGAGCACCTCGACGAGCGCCGCCAGAATGCGGTTGCGAAGCGGAAACCGAAAGGCATCGGGTGGTGTGCCGACAGGCCACTCGGAGATCAGCGCGCCGCGCGCCGCGACCTGCTCCCATAGGTCGGCGTTCTGCTTTGGGTACGGCCGATCGAGTCCGTTCCCGACGACCGCGACGGGGGTCGAAGTCGCGCAAGACAGCGCGCCTCGGTGCGCCGCGGCGTCGATCCCTCGCGCCAGCCCGGACAGCACCACCACGCCCTCCTCTGCCAACTCACAGCCCAATCGAGCTGCCGTTGCTCGGCCCGCCTGTGTCGCGTTCCGCGTGCCCACGATGCCAACTCGTCGAGCATCGAG
>JAJCXU010000546.1 GCA_029263275.1 Ilumatobacter sp. | reverse complement strand
CGCAGCCACATCAGCCCCGACGGCTTCGCACATCGCGGCGACCGCGTTGACGAAGCTGATCTTCATCGCCAAGAAACCGTTCGCGGCGTACTTGATCGTCTCCGCTGATGCGGGGTCCGTGATGATGACCGGCGTGTCGATGTTGTCGTACAACTCCGCGACCTTCTCCGCTGCTGCTCGATCCTTCGAACCAATGACGACCCGATCGGGCAGCAAGAAGTCGCTCACGGCGGTGCCCTCACGCAAGAACTCCGGATTGCTGACCACATACACATCGGCACGCTGCAACACCTGCTCGACAGCAATGGTCGAGCCAACGGGAACCGTTGATTTGTTGACCACGACTGCACCGGGTTTCAACACGGGCGCAATCTGGGCAGCTGCCGCCTCGATGTAGGACAGGTCCGCAGAACCGTCCTCACCCTGCGGGGTCGGCACGCACAAAAACACGATGTCGGCGTCCGCTACGGCAGCCTCAGCACCCAACACAAACTCGAGTCGGCCCAAAGCACGAGCGTCGGTCACGATCTGCTCCAGACCGTCCTCGACGATCGGGATATGACCGGCATTCAGCATGTCGACCTTGCGCGGGTCGATGTCACCGCACACGACGTGATGACCCAAATGAGCGAAACACGCACCCGTCGTCAATCCGACATAACCCGTTCCGACGACACCCAACCGAATTGATGTGTCTGGCATGGGAGTGAAACCTCTGGTGATGAATTCGGACACGTTGCCGACCTTTCGTGAAACTGGAACCGTTCTTCGGTCCCGGTACCTCAAAGGGCGGGACTCATCAAGATATCGGCGGGTTTTCAAGGAACTTGAGAGCTCACCCCCGGGCGATCCGCACGGCCGGCTGGAGACCCCGCGGTGGTGAGGGCGGTCCTCCCGGGGTCGTCGTGGGCGTGGTCGTCGTCGTTGTCGTGGTTTCGGGCGAATCTGGCGGCGGCGCAGCGCTCATGGCGATGGGACCAGCCGGCAAGGCCTGGACATCGACACCCAGAGCAGCGGCGACATCGCTGGTCAACGTGTTGCCGTCGGACGCTCCCTCCGGCTGTCGCAGATCGGAAGGACTGCGGACGTACGGGTTGGTCACCGCACGGCTGAGCTCGGCGTCGCCGTCGCTCCCCGTGGCCGAGCGATGCTGCCCGATGTCGTTCGACAATTTGAGGCCGTACGGCCAGTCGGCCCAGCGCGACAAATGTGCGGTCGACGTGGTCGGGGGCATCCAGTAGCGGTTGCCGGCCAGTGCGACGCGCATCTCTTCGGCTGAGCGGTCGCTCGTCCAGTCGTCGACGTTGACGATTGCCGGCGCACCACTGCCGACGCCGCCCATCGTGTTGTTCACGATGTCGACGTCCAGGACATCGTCGCGAGGACCGTCCTCGACCCAGATGTCACGATGGTTGTCGAAGAGTGCGTTGTGCCAGATCTGGACATCGCTGGTCTCGAGCACCCAGACACCAGCTTCGCCGTTCGACGTGACGACGTTGTCCGCCACGATCACGCGAGCCGAGAGTTCGAGTTCGATGCCTGACCGCTGGTTCCCGATCACCGTGTTGCCCGTCACGGACACGTCGGTGGTATCGAGGTCGGTCCAGATCCCTGGCCCACCGTTGCGACTGACCTCGCTGTTGCGGACCGCGATGTGCGATGAGTCGGTGACCTTGATGCCGCCAGCGGCGTGGAGCGGATCGAACTGCTCGACGTTGTTGCCCTCGATCACCGAGTCGGTCACGCTGAGCCCCACGGTGCGGTGCGCATGAGCCCCGAGATGCCCGTTGTTGCGGGTGGTGATGTCGTGCAGTTGGATGTCATTGCCAATCGCTGACACTCCCATGTACGCGTTCTGCTCGACGGTGAGGCCGGTCAGTCGGAGATCGTCCGCGTATGCCCTGATCGCCGCCATGTTGGTGAACGGCGTGGCGTATCGGCGGGCGGTGATTCCCGTGATCGACGATCCATCGGCGTGGTTCAGGTAGATCGCCCAGTTGAGATCGGATCCTTCGACCAATCGTCCTGTCGGGTTGTCGCCGATCACGACCTGACCAGCGGACCGGTCGTGGAAGAACGTCCCGGGTACCACCGCGACCGAACTCGTCACCTCGACGAGAGGAGTTCCATCGATGAAGAATTGTTCGGGCCAGCCAGCCTCCGGCCGCTCGGCCGTGGTGTGAGGAGCGCCCGCTCGTGCAAAGTCGGTATTCCAGGCAGCAGTCCAGCCGTGGTCGCCAGAGGCCCAGCCGGTGACTTGACGCGCCCCGTCGAAGACGACGTCGGCGCCAGGTGCTGCAGCGAGATGGATCTCTTTGGCGTAGATCTGCACCTGTTCGTGATAGGTCCCGGTGGCGATCTGCACGGTGTCACCGGGTGATGCCAACTGGATCGCCCGGCGAACCGTGCGAAGCGGTGCGTCGACGCTCCCGGAGGCTGAGTCACTTCCCGCTGGGCTCACGTGGACGACGTCGGCAGCAGCAGCCCTGCCTGCGCCGGGAACCACGAAGGCTCCCGCGAGGACAGCAGCGGCGATCGCAACGATTCCGAGAACGGCACATCGGCGAGACCGAAGCGTGGGAGAAGGTGCGGCGCGATCCATGAGTCGAGAACGGCCGCGGGCGCGGGACGCGCGCGAGACCATCTCGATATCGACCGCTTTCTGCGGTTCCTCGACTCAGGAAAGCCCGAAGATCTCCTCTGGAGATCCTCAAGGCCGCAGACTCAGGTGAGCGTCCCGATCAGTTGCGGGGCACTTCGTTCCACGGCACCGACTTGTCGACGCGCGGCTCGCCGGGAAGCCCGAGGACCTGCTCGCCAAGAATGTTCCGCATGATCTCCGACGTTCCGCCCTCGATCGAGTTGGCGCGAACCCGAAGGAACGCATACCGCAGACCGTGCGAGGAGCCACTCGCAACGGACTCCTCGGGGCGACGGAAGGTGTAGTCGTAGTCGATCAAGGCGTCAGCGCCGAGCAGGTTCATACAGAAGTCGTAGAGCCCCATGTTCAGCTGCGAGAAGGCCAGTTTGGCAATCGACATCTCGGGGCCGGGGTTGCCAGACCGAGCATTTTGGCTCGCGCGCATGTTGGTCAAACGTCCGACCTCGGCCTCGACCCAGAACTGCATCAGGCGATCCTTCGTGGCCGCGTCCTTGCGTGACTCGTCCATGTCGTTCCACACCTCGATCGCGTCGTTTGCCGCGCCGCCGCGACGCGGAGCGCCACCACCACCGCCACCGATGGCGTTGCGTTCGTTCATCAGCGTGGTCAAGCTGGCTCGCCAACCTTCGCCAACCGCTCCCACGCGATGGGCATCCGGCACGCGAGCGTCGGTCATGTAGACCTCGTTGAATTCGGCTTCACCGGTGATCTGGCGCAACGGGCGAACTTCAACGCCCTCAGCGCGCATGTCGAGGGCGAAATAGGTCATCCCCTTGTGCTTGGGGGCCTCAGGGTCGGTACGGGTGACCAGCATTCCAAAGTCGGCGACATGCGCCAACGTGTTCCACACCTTCTGCCCGTTGACGATCCACTCGTCACCGTCTCGTTCGGCGCGAGTGCCCAGGCCAGCGAAGTCTGAGCCGGCGCCAGGTTCGGAGAACAGTTGGCACCACTTCTCCTCACCGGTGAACATCGGCCGGAGAAAGCGCTGCTTCACCTCGTCGTCGCCGTGTGTGGCAATGGTCGGCCCGGCCAGGGCCATGAAGAACGTGCCGGGGTCAGTTGGTGCCGCCCCCGCGGCCTTCAGCCGTCGTTCGACGACGCGATTCAGCTCCGGGCGGAGTCCGAGTCCGCCATCACCCTTCGCGAAATGGACCCAGGCCAACCCGGCGTCGAAACGGGCGCCGCGGAATTCTGCGTTGTCCATCGTGGTCGGGTCGTGAGCCGCGAGCAACGCGTCGAGCGCGTCGTTGACCTGCTGCGTCTCTGGATCAGCGGCCGATCCGGTCGCGTCAGTCTCGTTCATTGTTGCTGTCATGCGAGCAGTGTCGCAGAACGGTCTTGTCGCCACGAAGTCGGCCATGCGACGCACGTCACTCGCGGGTCGCACCGGGCGTGGAGCCAGCATCCCGCTTCCACATCCCTCCGCTGGGTACGTTCGATGCGTGCTTGCACTCGCCGCGACACCAGGATTGACCGAGACCCTCGAAGACGGCTGTGGGCAGGACCCCTCGTTCATCTGCGAGCGGGTGTACGAACTGACCGGTGAGAATGTCGGCCTCACCCAGGTCGTCGACTGGTTGCTCAACCGGCCGCTCACGATTCTGTTGATCGTGCTGGTCGCGTGGATCGCAACGCGAGTCGCCCGCCGCTACGTCCGGCGCGGCGTGCGCCAACTCGTCGCCCCGGATCGCACCGCCACGGCTCGACGTTTGCAGCGAATTGGGATCGATCGCCCCGAGACGATCATCGGTGCGCAAGCCGACCCGCGCCGTAACTCCCGCGCCACGTCGATCGGCAACGTCGTCGGCAGCACGGTCACCGTGCTGATCTGGACGGTGGCCACCATTCTCATCATCGGCGAGCTCGGCTTCGATCTGGGTCCCTTCATCGCAGGCGCCGGCATTGCCGGTGTGGCGCTGGGTTTCGGTGCGCAGAGTCTGGTGAAGGACTGCATTGCAGGCCTGTTCATGCTGATCGAGGATCAATATGGCATCGGCGACATCGTCGATCTCGGCGAGGCGATCGGGGAAGTTGAGGAGGTCACGCTTCGAACCACCGTGCTCCGCGGTCTCGATGGCACCGTGTGGCACGTACCGAACGGCGAAGTGCAACGGGTCGGCAACAAATCGCAGCTGTGGTCGGTCGCCCTCGTCGACGTCGATGTCGCGTACGACAGCGATCTCGCCGAAACCCGAGAACTCATGCTGAGCACGACGCGCGAGCTGTGTGGATCCGAGCAATGGATGGGCGACGTGCTCGAAGAGCCGACCGTGCTCGGTGTCGAAGCGTTGGGTGCCGACGGCATCACGATGCGGATGATCGTGAAGACGACGCCCGGTTCGCAATGGGCGTTGCAGCGGCAGCTACGCGAAGCGCTCAAGGCATCGTTCGACGAGGCCGGCATCGAGATTCCTTTCCCACAACGCACCGTGTGGATGCGTGGCGAAGCTGACCCCGGCACGGCCGAATCAGCAGAGGCGTCGAACCCCACGTCGTCGGGCTGAGGACATGCCCGTTTCGGTCAAGAATTGTTCGCTTTGGTCAAAGAACAAGCGTGGTGGTCTTGCGGCTGCCACAATGTCGCAATGTTGATCGCCATGTTTGGCCTGAGCTGGGACGTCGTCTCGGCTGCGCCGTCGGGTGGCGGCCTCGTTGCCGGGATCATTCTGCTCACCATCGCCGCGGTCGGCCTGTGGTTCGCCGAACGCTACGTCGCTCCCACTCGCCCACAACCGGTTGACCAGGCTGCCGAACTCCGCAGAGAGTCACCCGCTGTGGTCAACATGCTCACCAACGATGCAACGTTGACCGCATCGGGCTTCCGTGCGACCGTGATCGATCTGGCCGCACGTGGCTGGCTGCGGCTGCTGCCTCCCGCCGACGACGATGACGATCTCGGCCGGGTTCGCCCTGCGGCGACGGCGTATGAGGGAGACGCGCTGCTCCCCTACGAACGGCTCGTGCTGCAACACGTGATGGCGCGATTCACCACGGACCGGGCCATCCCGGCACGGTTCCTCGCGGTTGACGTCAAGGGCGCATGGTGGCGTCGATTTCGATCGCTCGTGGCTGCCGATGCCCAGCAGGCAGGCCTTCTGCGTCGGCGCTGGCCGGTGCTTCTCCTCGCTGCCCCCGCCGTTCTGGTTGTCATTGCCGGCTTCGTCATCTGGGCAGCCCGCAACGGCGACGTCGACATTGCCGTCGTCGACTCGATCGAACGCAGGCTTTGGTTCTTCGCGGCACTCCTCGGGGTCGTCGCACTGGGCTATCGCATCGTCCGCCTGGTCATCGACCGCCCATTGACCCACACCGAGGCCGGCACTGCAGCAACGAGCCAATGGCTCGCTGTCCGCAAGCAGTTGGTCGAGGCCGACTACGGACCGATGGCGCCCAGCTCGCTTGAAGTCGGTGACCGCAGCCTCGCCTATGCCTCGGCGATGTGCCTCGCCGACGGCGCCGCAGTCGAGTTGCCGTTGGCCCGCGAGGACCACCATCGGGCGTGGAGCAGCGTCGGTCGTCAGGCTCGGCTCGTGCGGGTCAAGTACCCGACACGCCTCGGATATGGCCTCCACCCGGTCGTCGCGGTTGCCGCCGGGCTCGTCGCATCCTTCGGCGGGCTGCGTCTGCGACGGTTGTTCAGCGACGCCGCTCGTGGCGAGGCGCTCGATTCGCTCTACGAACGGTTCCCCGAGCAGGACTGGCTCATTGCCGACATCGCGACCGGTCTCACCGTGTTGACGTTCCTCCCGATCCTGGCTGGCGTCTTCGTCGCCATCGCCGGCGCGGCAGACGTGTTCAGCACCGTCGAGCGCACAGGCGTCGTACTCCGCGCTCGCCAGCCAGCCGA
>JAJCXU010000545.1 GCA_029263275.1 Ilumatobacter sp. | reverse complement strand
TGTTCCTCACCGATAGTTCGGGCGCCCCCATCGCCCAACGGTCTGGCTGAGGCAGCGACGTGAAGATCGCGACGTGGAATCTGCAGTGGGCGAAACCGGGGACCGAGCGCCACCAACGAGCTGGGGCGGTCCTGACGCCATGACGGCTCAAGTGACTCGTGCACCGTGCGAACGCGGCCAATGCTGAATCTCCGACGTTCAAGGTCAGCGGCGCTGATGCGGGATTGCAGTATCTCCAAACCCCTTGGGTGCAACTGTCACGAACGCAGGAACGCTCACTCCGACCTCCTCAGGCAACCGCGGCAGCAAACGACTGGTACAGGTCGCCCGACAGCGGGACGTCGAGCTCCCAGGTGATCGCCATCGGGCGTTCGCCGACGTGGCCTCGGTAGGTGGCCGGGCCGAGGAACCAGAACGCTCGGTCGTCGGTTCGTAGCCGGGTGAACAGGAAGATGCTGCGGCCCTCCGCTTCGTGGTTCCGATAGCGCAGCCCTGTGTCGCTGTCGGCCCGCGTCATCGACTGGCTCTCCCAGTGGATCAGCCGCTCATTGAGCGCATAGTCCTTGTATCGAGTCGTCGGCGAGAAGCCGCCCGTGCTCTTGTCGAGCGTGAACGCAAACAGCTCGGCGTTCTCCTCCTTGGCCGCGTAGACACCGGCCTGCCACGACGCGATCTTCGCGTCGCCGCCGCGACCAAACGCGGCGAGGATCTCGACGCGGGTGTAGCGGGCATGGACTTGGAGTGGAGTGTCTGGATGAGTCCGGAGTGGAGCGTGCACGTGGTCAATGCGCGTCGCCAGCACATCGAAGAGTTCCGACAGTTCGGTCCGCACCTGCGGGTGCTGCCAGAGCAAGTCGACGGCTTCCTGCAACGTCGTTGCACGCGTGATGGCCTGCCCAGTTACACCTGCCACGAGCATGCGGAGCAACCGGCGTTCGCGCTCGGTCACTGCCAACGCGTCGGGCGCTGTCGTTGAACCGAACAGTCGGCGGTAGGTCGAGATCCGCTCCATGTCATCGATGTGGAGCTGCCTCCCGATCGCCTTCCGCAACGCTGCTTCGTTCGGGCCTGCGGGGTGCACATCAGCACCGGCCGCTTCTCGGAGGTCTGACCAGCACTTCGATCCGTCGTAGACGTCCTCCAGGTCGAGGCCGGACTCATACAGGAAGTCACTCAGCCCGATGTCAGGGCTCTCATGACGTAGCGAGCGAAGTTCGGCAACCTTGCCCGGCCAGCGAGTCGGAATAGCGTCCCGCAGGCTCCGCAACACCACCTCGGATGCTTGCGCGTCGAGCTGCATGTGACAGCCCGCGGGCAGGAACGGGAACTGCTGCTGCACCGCCGTCGTCACCTCACGACGGCTCCCGCCGAGCAGCGCCCGGTACCGCCGGTCGAACCGGAACTCCTTGCGATGCGTCCCCACGAAGTCGAGCACCGTGCACACCGGCTTGCCATCAGCCTTGCGCAGCCCGCGCCCGAGCTGTTGGAGGAACAGCGTCGGGCTCTCAGTCGGGCGGAGCATCAGGATCGTGTCGACGGTCGGCACATCGACACCCTCGTTGAACAGGTCCACCGAGAAGACGAAGCGGACCTTGCCTGCAGCGAGGTCACGCAACGCTGCTTCGCGATCGGCGCGAGGTGTCTCGCCGGAGACGGCGACTGAGTCGATGCCGTGGCGGGTGAAGTGGTCGGCCATGAAGTGGGCGTGCTCGACGCTGACGCAGAAACCGAGGCCACGAGTCGACTCGACCGCCGTGTGCTCGGCCACCTGCTTGATCACCAGCCGCGCCCACGCATCAGAACTCGTATACGTGTTACTCAGCGCGTCGATGTCGTAGCCGCGGCCGCGCTTCCACGGGATGTCACGCAGGTCGACACCGTCATGAATACCGAAGTACGCGAACGGCGCAAGGTGCAGCTGGTCGATCGCATCCCACAGCCGAAGCTCGGCAGCGATGCGATCATCGAACCACGGCAGGATCGGCTGACCGTCGCTGCGTTCCGGCGTGGCGGTGAGGCCGAGCAACTCGACTGGGTCGAGATGGCGGAGCACTCGGTCGTACGAGGCGGCGGCAGCGTGATGGAACTCGTCGACAATCACGACGTCGAAGTGGTCTGCCGGGAGGGCATTGAGATCGCCAGCATTCAAGCTCTGGATCGAGGCGAAGACGTGCTCGAACCGTGTCGGGCGCGCACCGCCCACCCACTTCTCACCGAACGACGCGTCACGCAGTGCATAGCGGAAGGTGGCCAGGCTCTGGTCGACGATCTCCTCGCGGTGCGCAATGAACAGCAGCCGTGCTCGGGGCAACGTTTCACGAAGCCGGCTGTAGTCGACGGCAGCCATCACCGTCTTGCCCGTGCCGGTTGCGGCGACGAGGAGGTTTCGATGGTGACCCTGCTCCCGTGACACGGCGATCAGTTCGAGCAGCCGCTCCTGGAAGGCATGCGGGCGCAGCTCGATCGGGCTGAGGATCACGTGTGGCCCACGGTCGGTCCGCACCGCCCTCGTCCGCTCGTCCTCGAACTGCTCCGGGTCGTACTCCACGAAGTGCTTGCTCGCCCAGTAGCTGTCGAACACCGCACCGAACTTGTCGATCACGATGCCGTTGCGCGCCGCCGACGCCCGCACGTTCCATTCCTGGCCGGGGCCTTGCGCAGAGTGCGTGAG
>JAJCXU010000544.1 GCA_029263275.1 Ilumatobacter sp. | reverse complement strand
ATCATCTGGGACCACTGCGGCATGGATCGCAACGAGGCGGGCCTGCAGAAGGCACTGTCCGAGATCCCGGCGCTGCACGAAGAGTTCAAGAAGGATCTGCGGGTCACCGGCGACGGCACGAGCACAAACCAGACGCTCGAGAAGGCGGCGCGAGTCGACGACTTCTTCGAGCTCGGCCAGCTGATGTGCCAAGACGCGCTGACTCGCGAAGAGTCATGTGGCGGTCACTTCCGGTCCGAATACCAGACCGATGAAGGCGAAGCGCTCCGCAACGACGATGAGTTCGCTCACGTCACTGCGTGGGAGTGGAGCGGAGATGCCGCCAAGCCGATCGAGCATCGCGAGAAGCTCGAATACGAAGTCGTCAAGTTCGCCACCCGGTCATACAAGTAAGGGCCCAGACGTGTCACACAATCTCTCCAACATCAATCTCAAGATCTGGCGCCAGGACGGTCCTGACTCGCAGGGTCGTTTCGAGACCCATCAGATTCCCGAGATCAGCGACGAGGCGTCATTCCTCGAGATGCTCGACATCTTGAACGAGCGGCTCATCGAAGAAGGCAAAGAGGCCGTCGTGTTCGACCACGACTGTCGTGAAGGCATCTGCGGTACCTGCTCGTTGATGATCGACGGCCAGGCGCACGGTCCGCAGAAGGGCACCGCAACGTGTCAGCTGCACATGCGCCAGTTTGAATCGGGTGACGAGATTGTGATCGAGCCGTGGCGTGCCACGGCGTTCCCGATCATCAAGGATCTCATGGTCGATCGTGCCCCGCTCGACCGCATCATCGAGGTGGGCGGCTTCATCACCGCGCCGACCGGCGGTGCTCCTGATGCCAACCTGATTCCCATTCCGAAGCCGGTTGCCGACGCGTCGATGGACGCCGCGGAGTGCATCGGCTGCGGAGCCTGCGTCGCGGCGTGCCCGAACAGCGCTGCCAACTTGTTCACCTCAGCGAAGATCGCCCACCTCAACCTGCTGCCGCAGGGCCAGGCCGAGCGCTACAAGCGCACCGAGGCGATGGTCGA
The DNA here is from genome assembly GCA_029263275.1 of Ilumatobacter sp. GTDB lineage: Bacteria > Actinomycetota > Acidimicrobiia > Acidimicrobiales > Ilumatobacteraceae > Ilumatobacter_A. The sequence goes on along the minus strand of JAJCXU010000544.1, from coordinate 2,778 downwards.
GATCATGGACGAGCACTTCGGCTCCTGCACCAACCACGGCGAGTGTGAGGCGGCGTGCCCGAAGGAAATCTCCATCGACAACATCGCCACGATGAACGTCGACTACGCCAAGAGCAAGTTCAAGAACCGCAAGGCCCTCGCCCGCTGACCGGTCAGTCTGTGCCAGGCACAGACTGACCGCACAGAGTTACGAAAGGGGCCTGACCCCATGCGTAACTTTAGGTGCCGGGGGGCAGGGTGACGGCGGTGGTGTAGCGGTTGCGGCTGGTGATGTCGCCTGCGGTCATCGTCAACTCGAAGGACAGTTCGCCCAGTGTGTCGGGCACGGTCAGATCGATCTGGCCGACCTTGACCACGTCGTCGCTGGGCACGGGACCGCCGAACCTCCAGCGTTGCTCACCGCCGGCCCACGAGGCGACGGCGTCAACGACAGCGAAGTCGATCTCCTCGCGCAGGTCGTTGATGAGATGGACGTCGAGTCGGAGTCGATCGCCTTCGTTGACCCATTCAGGCGGGACACCGGCAACAACCAGCACGGGAGTGCACGCTGCCTTGACCACGGCGTAGGCATCTTTCGGAACGCGCTCATGATCGAGCACGCTCGCTGAGATGACCGGAGCGGGATCGGCCAACGCATAGAAGCAGAAGCCACCGCTCGGTCGGTACTTCAGTCGCCGCAGCGTCTCGATGTGGGTCTTCAGCACATGGGACTGATACAGCTGGGTGGTCGCGCGCCAGGAGTCGTACGAGTCGAACTCGGCGGGCGGGAACAGGCGCTCGAATTGGTCGCGTTGGTATCCGAACTCGGTGTGCAAACGATCCCAGTCGAGATCTGGCCAGTCGTGTGTCGCCAGCTCCTCGTCGATGAACGGTGCGGTGTGGGGCGGAGCGTGGGCGCCGAACTCGGACACGAATCGCACGAGACGCGGCACTCGCGCGGCCAACCCGGCCAGATCTTCGGCATCGCCGCGATGCCAGCCGTACCAGAGGTGTGTGTCGGTGCCACTGAGCTGTGGGAAGTGCGGCAGGACGCCCGAGTGAGCAACGGTTTCGCGGCTCGAGTCCGCCTTCTCGAACGAGCGCTTCACCCAGCGGTCGAGCACTGACTTGTTCCATGACGGCAGCTGATGTGCCATGACCTGCCGCGTGCGCTTTCTCCAATCGGATCGATCGATTGCCGTCGTGGCCGACGGGTCGTTGTGCGCTGTCCACTGCACGATGGAGGGGTGATGGCCGAGCGTGTCGACGGCGGCGCGGGCCTGGTCGACGGCTTGCCCGCGCACGCTGCGGGCGTGGCCCCACTGCAGTGGGAAGTCCTGCATGATCAACATGCCGAGCTCGTCGGCTGCGCGGTACACCTCGCGGTCGGCAATGTGCCCATGGAGCCGGACGACGTCGAGACCAAGGTCAACGGCGTATTCGAGGTCGCGACGGACGGTGGCGGCGTCGGCGTCGGCCAACCCGGCACGGGTCGGCAGCAGGTTCGCACCCTTGAGGAAGAGACGTTCCCCGTTGATGGAGCAGATCCAGTTGTCCCACGTGACTTGGCGGAGTCCAGTCCGCCGCTCGCGCCGGTCGCTGAGCTGCCCGTCGACGTCGACCTCGACAGCCACGTCGGTGAGCGGTTGATCGCCCAATGCCCGCGGCCACCACAGACGCGGATCGACGATGTCGAGATTCCACTCGATCTGATTCCTGCCCGACGCGATGACGTGTTCCTGCTCGTCGTGGAGCTCGTCGTCGACGAAGGTGCGTACCGTGACACTGCGTTGGGTGTCGCTGTCGAGCTGCGCCGCCAACCGCAAGTGCGCTCGCCGAGTGTCTGCGTCGCGGCAGAGGACACGGAATCGATCGACGCGCACCGGCCCGGTGTCGTACAGGTGAACTGGCCGCCAGATGCCGCCCGGGTTCCACTGGCGGTCGATGCCGTCCCAGTGTTGGAACACGCCCGTGATGTTGCGGCGGTTGTTCGGACCGCCCTGGGGTGTGCAGGTGGCTTCAATCGCGAGGACGTGTTCTTCATCGAGTTCCGAGAGTGCGGTGACGTCGAAGCTGTGCGGAAAAAAGTAGCCCTCGGGGTCGCCGAGGTAGGCGCCGTCGAGCCAGACATCGCCTTGATAGAAGATGCCGTCGAGAGTGATCCATCGGCGGGCGCCGTCGCTCGGCGGATCCGCAGCGAAGCGGTGCCGGTACATGATGGGGCCATCGCTGGCAGCGAACTTGGGCGTGTCGCGCCAGTGACCGGGGACGGTGACGGGTTCCCAGAGCGTGTCGTCGGTGTCGAGTTCGATGCCATATCGACGGACGTCGTCGTTTGCCTCGACCGCCACCCAGCGGCCGTTCAGTTCGCGGCGACTCAACTCCATTGTCGAAGCGTAGGCGCTGCAATCGATGTCGGCCATGGGCGACCGGGACGAGGCAGTGGGACTGTGCGCTCGGATGAACATGGGCTGCGCTGCTGGGTTAGGTTCGCCCCCATGGCAGACGCAGGCGCTCCCAGCGCATCCACGCTCGGCGAACTGAAGGCATCCGGATGGGTCTCACGGCCCGTCAAGCAGGAGGTTCGCGAGCACGCCATCGCGAAGGTGGCGGCCGGTGAGCCGCTGTTCGCCGGCGTGCAGGGCTACGAAGACACGGTCATGCCGCAACTCGAGAATGCGCTACTCGCTGGCCACGACGTGGTGTTCCTCGGCGAACGTGGTCAAGCCAAGACGCGCATGATCCGCTCGCTGACCGGCCTGCTCGATGAGTGGATGCCGATCATCGCCGGGAGCGAGA
>JAJCXU010000543.1 GCA_029263275.1 Ilumatobacter sp. | reverse complement strand
GCAGGCGATACCGCTGAGGCCATCGAACACGTTGAGACGCGACTGGCCCTGGCCGATGAGTCCGGATCTCACTGGTGGGATCCTGAGTTCCACCGCGTCCACGGTGAGCTTCTGAGGGCCCAGGACGCTACGGATGTCGGGCCCGCCGAGGCGGCGATGGTGCGAGCAGTCGATGCGGCACGTCGACAGGACGCTCGGTTCTTCGAACTTCGCGCGGCGACCAGCCTCGCCTCGCTCCACATCGACACGGCTCGTCCCGATCGGGCGCTGGAACTCCTGACCGCGACGTGTGATCTGTTTGCAGCCGACGACGAGTTGACTGACCTGCACACAGCCCGACGACTTCGACACACCCTCACCGTCAACTGACCGAGATCGGCGAGATGTGATGACGCCGCGGCAGGTCCAATCTGTTGCGCGATGTCAGGTTCGGGTCCGGGACAACTCGTGAGCGTTTTCACTTGGCGTGGACGCGGTCACCCTCGCTTCGGACCACCGCACGCACCCGGATGATGCACGATGTTCGCCGTCGGCCCTGATTACCTGGGTCGATCTTGGGTCAACGGCTTCGTTCAGGCGGCGAGCTCCTGTGCCGAACGCATGACTTCCGAGGCAGGGACTGAGCCCGACAAGATCCCACTTCCTTGGCTAAGACTCGCCATGCGAGCCGCTCAGAACTGCATCGCCCCAGGATGTATCAACCCGCTCCTGAACGGCACTTCCGATCTGTCAAGACCGATCAGATCACGCGGCGCCGGTCGCGCTCGTGGAGGCGCTCACCGCTGCCGGATACCAGCGGCCCTCCGGCAAGTCGGAGTGAATAGTCTGATTGGCCGTGCGTGTGGTGGGATCGCGCAATGGGGCCCCGCTCTTGCTTCAAGTGCTGTGAGTCGCGAATCGGTGTAGTGGATCGCCGAGCGCCCGCTCGGGTACGACTGCATGCGCATCGAGTTGTGTCGCTATCTCTACGTCTTCGTGGAAGCCGCGCTCACGCAGCTCTCGCCCGCTGACGCAACCCTGTAACACAGAAGCCAGTCGGCCGGAATGGGAACCAAATGTTGCCGCCGCGATCGTTGCCTCGACCGATCTCGGTAGCTGCGGGCCCAAGGCTGCGACGATTGCACCCGCACCGAGGAGGTCTTCGACCGACGGACGCAGCGGAATAGCGGAACTGCCAAGGTCACCCACCTGCGATGCCATGAACGGACCAGACCACACCTCGGCACACGGGACCACCGTGCAGCGGGTGGCTGCGCCATCAGCGAGCAGGCCCTCGACTCGGCGTGCCACCGCAACACGGTTGGTAAGGCATCCAATTCCGACCCACGGTGCATCCGCAGCTGCCGCAGTGCATCGTCCACCGTTGAGTGACGTCATCACGACGCGCTCTCCGAATGAGATCGACCGCAGCGACGCCGGAGACAGCGACACCTCGCCAGGAGCAACGTTGCGCTGTTTCGACAACACGACCGCATCGTGAATACTCCCCGCCCGGTCACGACCACCTTGTTCGTCGAGTTCCTCGGGCGAGTAGCAGAAGGCAATCCCGTCGCGGGCGACCACTTCGACTACTGATGTCGAGAACGAAAGAACGTCAACGACGACCACTAGATCCCCGCGCCGAGCAGCAAGCAGAGCACCAGGAACGCCCCACTCGACGTGAATCTGAGCCTGCGACGGCCACGGATCGAACGACGCGTCACCACCTTCTGTAATGTCGCTCTCCCGGTCTGCCTCATCGCCCATCGCTCAAGTATGGCTGCGCCCTGATATCGCCGTCGACCCATCGAAGAAGTGCGAACGGTGTGCCGACAGCCTGCTCAGGTAGGGCACGTACGTGATCGAACAGGTGCTCAGAAACGCTCCCCGCAGCGCCCTTGATGGCACGATGGGCTGGTGATCGTTGTCGTCGAGGGCCCAAGCGCTGCAGGCAAGTCGAGCTGGGTAGCGGCGCGCGGATCCGACAACGTCATTGGCGAGTCCGGCCGGGTCGAGGTACCCGACGATCTGTCAGGGGATCGTCTCGCCACATTCTGGGTTGAGGCGAACTGTCGCCGCTGGGCCGAGGCGATCAGGGTCGAAGCGAAGTGTGGGGTGGCTCTGTGCGACACCGACCCACTCAAACTTCACTACGCCTACTGCCTTGCGCGAATCGGAGCCGGCCCATGGGAGGACTTTGATATCGGGATCACCAAGGCCACCGATGCAGTACGACAGCAACGCCTCGGACTCGCCGACATCGTGCTGGTCAGCACTCCGGATGACGAGACCCTGGAGCGACAACGCGATTCAGATCCGTCGCGTCGCCGACGAAACTTCGATCTACATCGTCAACTCGGACCGCCGTTGAGCGACTGGTACTCCACGTTGGACCGGCTCGACCCCGGCCGAATCTGCTGGAGGTTTCCTACGACTACGCCAGAGCCGGTCGCTCGGGAGCGCTACAACGTCGACTTGTTTCAAGCCTGGATGAACCTGCTCCCACGTTGCCCCAGCAGCCCATAACGACGTCGCCGCAAACCGCCGTCGACCGATCAGATCGGCACATCTTCGAGCGGCAATGGGCGTGGAGACCGCTCGATATCGCGAGCACCGGCGGTGGCCGGAGGCGTCCGCGGCCGTATCGCTCGTCCTGTCGATTCGCGAACGGCTGAAGGCTCTGATCGGTCTCCGCGCTGAGGCCCGGGACGGGCGCTTGAAGCCGTGGAGTAACGTCGTTGACCTACGGAGCGCATGGGGGTGCGAGCAATGGGCGAGTCTGGCTATCAGGTGTCGGGAAACGCAGCGGAGAACTACGAGCGAGTCGCGTCAGCGTTCATGATGCCGTGGGCGCAACACCTCGTCGAACAAGGCCGTCTCACCGGAGGCGAGCACGTGTTGGACATTGCGTGTGGCACGGGCTTCGTCGCGAGGGTGGCAGCTGGCATTGTGGGCACGGACCGGGTCGTTGGTGTTGACGTGAACCCGATGATGCTTGCTGTTGCGGAGACGGCAACCGGAATCGAGGTACGCGAGCGACCCGCTCACGACACCGGCCTCGATGATGGCGCTGTTGACGTGGTGTTGTGCCAGCAAGGTCTTCAGTACTTCCCGTCGCCGGCGGCTGCGGTGACCGAGGCCCGTCGATGTCTTCGTCCGGGTGGGCGAGCGTTGTTCTCGGTGTGGGCGCCGTTTGCGGAGAACCCGTTCATTGCCGGCCAGATCGACGCCCTCGAAGAACACCTGTCGCCGGAGGCGGTCACTGGTTTCCGCTCGACGAACATCGATGCGCTTGGTGGTGAACCGGGCGTGGCGAGTCTCCTGCACGATGCCGGACTGGTCGACGTCGAGCTCACCAAGCATCGCCTCGATATCGATTTGCCGCCGATGGAGGAGTTCTTCCCTGAGCTGATCT
>JAJCXU010000542.1 GCA_029263275.1 Ilumatobacter sp. | reverse complement strand
GAACGGCTCTGCTGATTGGCTCGGGATCGGTCAACGGCTCGTACCAGCTGAACTTGCCGGGGCCTGACGTTGCTCCGTCTGACCATCGACCGCGCGCCACGGCCTTGATCGTCTGAACCGCGACCTCACGATCGGCGCACACGTCGAGCAATGACTCCACGTCAGCTCGATAGGCGGGGTTGTCGAGCAGCACGAAGTTGACGGGGAGCAGCACCGAGGCGAAGCCGAACCGTTCGAGGCTCCTCAGGTGCATCCCCGCGATGCGCAGGCCGTGGCCGGTGACACCGACATGGGAGATCAGGCCTTCGTCCCGTGCAGCGGCGAGTGCTTCGACGGCGCCGCCTGGCGCGTGTGCGCGTTCCCACTCGTCTTCCTCCACGAGGTTGTGGAGTTGTACGAGGTCGATGTGATCAATGCCCATCCGGTCGAGCGACTTCTCCAGTTCGGCGCGGGCTCCAGCGCCACTGCGACGGCCGGTCTTCGTCGCCAGAAAGACCTCGGCTCGATGCTCGGCGAGCCAGGGCTTGAGGCGGTCTTCCGATGCGCCGTACGACGCCGCGGTGTCGATGTGATTGAGACCCCATTCGCTCACCGCCGCCATCGTTGCGTCGGCGCGCTCCTGACTCATCCCACCGAGCGCGGCGGCCCCGAAGATCACACGGGTGGACTCGTGGCCGGTGCGGCCGAAGCTGGCTGTCGGAACGGAAGTCATGGGCCGAACGTAGCCCAGGCCCACAGCCGCCGGGCTGTGCAGCGGGCAAACAGCATGCTGGTTCACGCGCGGTGCGTATGTTGCGACCAATGCGCTCACGACAACAAGTCTCCAGCTCCGCAAGCCCGCATCGGGCTGTGCTCGGAGCCGTCTCCGTGGCGCTTTCGCTGGGTGTCGCCAGCTGTTCGTCAGGCGATGCCGACAGCACCGCTGCTGCCGACCTGCCCGTCGAGACCACCGTGGCAGCCAACGACGAGATCGCTCTTGCTGACGCCCCGTCGTTCGACGTGGAGTTCTCGGTACGCGGTGGGCTTGGCGAGCTCGCGCAGCTCGACGCCGACGCCGACCATTCGATCACCATCGAGATGATCGACTACAACGAAGCTGCAGCGGCGGTGGGCGCCACTCCGCTTGGCTCGGATGCCTCCGGCGAGGACGTCTTCACGTGGATCGGGAGTGTCGGATTCGGCGATTCCGTTGCCGACGGCGGCACCGGCCTGAGCCTGACGCCGCCTCGGCTGATCGGCGACGCAGATCTGTCCCGACCCGAGTCAGTGGTCGAGGAGTTCGGCTGGAGCTTCGGGGCGATCGACCGCTTCACAGAGGTCAGCATCGGCAGCGACGGACGGTTCACGACACTGGTGGGCGACCTGGCGTGGGCAGACGGCCTGGCCGAAGTCGCACCCGGCGTCAGCACGATCGGTGAGGGCCCCGACGGCGAGGTGAACGATGCAGCACGAACCGATCTCCGTCGACTCGGTCGTCCGGTCCGAGTCGGCGAACGGGGCGACTTCATCGCAGCGTCCTTGGCCACTGCGCCGGTCGGCGCCTGGGCGCAAGGCACGCACCAGGCGTACACAAGCAACGACGAGCTCTTCGCTGCTGCTGAATCGCTCGACGCCAACGGCGTGTTTCAAGCAACGCTATTGAAGGCACCGTTCGGCATCGATCGCCTCCTGCCACCCGACGCCGACGACCTCGAGCAGATCACCGACGCAGCCGTCGACCAACCATTCAGCACCGTCGGCATTGGACTCGCAGCCACCGACGACGGGGTCGGCCACGTCATCGTCTATGTATTCGCCACCGATGACGACGCTGCCGCCGCGACGCGGCAGCTCGCAGAAGTCTGGACAACTGGCGCATCAATCGTCGGCGGACCGGACTTCCACGAGCTGCTCGGCGAACCCACCATCACCCAACGAGGCCAGACCGTGGTGGTGACCGGTGCTCTCCCGGACACCGGGAGCGCCACCGACATCATCAACATGGTGTTCCGATCCGACCTCCCGTTCATCCACGGCTGACCAGCACGTCGCCACAGCACCATCGGTAGCCTGCGAACTCATGGCGCACGAGTTCATCTATCAGGCCTACAAGCTCAAGCGGGTCTACCCGCCGGACAAGACGGTCCTCGAGAACATCTCGTTGTCCTTCTACCCCGGCGCCAAGATTGGCGTGCTCGGCAGCAATGGCGCCGGTAAGTCGTCGCTGCTCAAGATCATGGCCGGGCTCGACGACGGCTTCCAGGGCGAGGCGCGCCTCACCGCGGGCCACACCGTCGGCTACCTGGCCCAGGAGCCTCAACTCGACCCCGCCAAAGACGTGCGCGGCAATGTCATGGATGGCGTCGCCGAAGTGCAGTCGATCATCGACGACTACAACGCAGTCATGGCCAAGTGGGCCGACCCAGACGCCGACTACGACAAAATCGGCAAACAGCAGGCAGTGCTCGAAGACAAGATCGCCGCCACCGACGCGTGGAGCCTCGACCGCAACGTCGAGATCGCGATGGACGCACTCCGTTGCCCACCAGACGACGCCGATGTCACCGTGCTGTCCGGTGGTGAGCGGCGCCGCGTCGCCCTCTGCCGCCTCCTCCTCTCGCGTCCCGACCTGCTCCTGCTCGACGAGCCGACCAACCACCTCGACGCCGAGTCGGTCGACTGGCTCGAACGATTCCTCGGCGACTACGCCGGCACCGTCGTCGCCATCACCCACGATCGCTATTTCCTCGACAACGTGGCGCAGTGGATCCTCGAACTCGAACGCGGCAAGGGCCTGCCATTCGAAGGCAACTACTCGAGCTGGCTCGAACAGAAGCAAGACCGCCTGGCGCGCGAAGAGCGCGGCAACGAGCAGCGCCAGCGCACGTTGGCTCGCGAGCTCGAATGGGTACGGATGGGCACCAAGGCCCGTCAGGCGAAGGGCAAGGCTCGTCTTGCCGCGTACGAGAAGCTCCACGCCGAAGCCAAGGCAGCCGAGTCCCAGGATTCGAAGCTGCAGATCACGATCCCGGCCGGCCGTCGACTCGGCGATCAGGTCATCGAAGTCGAAGGCCTGAGCAAGGGATTCGGTGACCGCCTCCTCATCGACAATCTCTCGTTCACGCTGCCGCCCGCCGGCATCGTCGGCATCATCGGCCCGAACGGCGCCGGCAAATCGACGCTGTTCAAGATGCTCGCCGGGCGCGAAGCACCCGATTCCGGCTCGATCAAGATCGGCGACACGGTCGACCTCAGCTACGTCGACCAGGACCGCGACGGACTCGACCCCGACGCAACGGTCTACGAAGAGATCACCGGCGGCGGCGAGGTGCTCGAAGTCGGTGGCCGCGAAATCCATGGCCGCGCCTACGTCTCGAGCTTCAACTTCAAGGGGACCGATCACGGCAAACGTGTCGGCGACCTCTCAGGCGGTGAACGCAACCGAGTGCACTTGGCCAAGCTGTTGAAGTCCGGCGGCAACGTGCTGCTCCTCGACGAGCCGACCAACGACCTCGATGTCGACACACTCCGCGCACTCGAAGCCGGTCTTGAATCGTTCCCCGGCTGCGCCGTGGTCATCTCCCACGATCGCTGGTTCCTCGACCGCATCGCGACGCATGTGCTCGCCTTTGAGGGCGACAGTCAGGTCCGATGGTTCGAGGGCAACTTCAGCGAATACGAGGAACGGCGCAAGCAAGAACTCGGTGGCGCCGCCGACACGCCCCACCGCATCAGGTACAAAAAGCTCAGCTAACTCACACTTGGGGTC
>JAJCXU010000541.1 GCA_029263275.1 Ilumatobacter sp. | reverse complement strand
CTACGAAGTGCTCGGTTGGGGCGGTGTCTGGGCATGGGACCCGGTCGAGAATGCATCGCTGCTGCCCTGGTTGACCGGCACCGCGTACATCCACTCGGTGCTCGTGCAGGAGCGACGCGGCATGTTGCGCGTGTGGAATCTGAGTCTGCTGGTGTCGACGTTCGCGCTCACGATTCTCGGCACGTTCCTCACCCGCTCGGGCGTCATCGAATCGGTCCATGCGTTCGGCGACGGCCCTGTGGGGGCGTGGTTCCTCGGGTTCTTCGGGCTCATCGTGGTTGTTTCGCTGGGCCTGATTGCCTGGCGCGGTGATCGTTTGCGGTCGCCGGGTGCCATCGACTCCCCGTTGTCTCGCGAAGGTGCGTTCCTCGCCAACAACGTGATCTTCACGGTGTTCGCGTTCATCGTCCTGCTCGGCACGATCTTTCCCTTGCTCGTCGAAGCACTTGACGATCGCCGGACCATCGTCGGTGCGCCGTACTTCGATCGACTGACCATGCCCATTGGGCTGGTCTTGCTCTTCTTGATGGCGGTCGCGCCCGTGCTGCCGTGGCGCAAGGCGAGCCAGGAGCTTCTCCGCACGCGTCTGTTCTGGCCGGCATGGATCGGTGCAGGAGCGTTGGTTCTCGCCGTCGTGGTGGGAGCCACCGGATGGGCACCTCTGGTGGCGTTCGCCCTCGGCGGCTTTGCTGCCGGTGCGGCACTGCGCCAGTTGACGCTTGCGACCCGCCGACAGGGTTGGCGCGGCCTCGTCGGTCGAGCGAACGGCGGCATGGTCGTGCACCTCGGTGTCATCATGATCGCGGTTGCGCTTGCCTCGGCGAACAGCTTCACCCACTCGACTCGACTCCAGCTCGAACAGGGAGTCGAGCAGGAATGGCAGGGGCACACCTTCCGCCTCGAATCGTTGCGGGAGAACGTCAATGACGCCGGGAGCGAGAGTGCGCTCGAAGCACGCGTCCTGCTTGACAACTCGAAAGTCATCGTGCCCGCCATCACGACGTACTTGAACATGGGGATGGATGTGCCGACGCCTGGCGTCCGGACCGGGCTCACCAACGACGTCTACCTCACACTCGAACAAGGGTCGCAGCCCGGTGACACGTCGGCGTCGATTCAAGCGTTCATCCGTCCGATGATTCTCTGGCTCTGGATTGGTGGCTTGGTGATGGCGATCGGCACACTGCTGTCAGCCTTCCCCGGATCGAAGCGGCGACGAGCGATCGACCCCGTCTCGGCGCCGATCCAGTCCGGCGCAACCACCGCTGAGGTCTCCAACGACGATTCCGAGCCTGAACCCGCTGGGGCGCCCGCATGACCGACGCCAGTGACATCGTGGAATCTGCTCCCGACAGCGAGTTGACCGGTGGCGATCGACCTCGTGCCGTCGCACCGTGGGTCGCCCTGGGCATCGCGGTGGTGATGATCGGACTGTTCGTGCTGCTCGTCGGAGCAGACACCGGTGGCGGCGAGGACGCGGATTCTCCGTTGCTCAGCCGTCCGGCCCCCGAGGCAGTCGGAAGCCTGCTCGACGGTTCGAACTTCGATCTGTCGCAGCGCAAGGGCAGTTGGGTGGTCCTCAACTTCTTCCGCGCGGACTGCGCGCCGTGCATCGCGGAACACCCTGACCTCGTGTCGTTCGTCGAGCAGCAGGAAGCGCTCGGCACCGATGGTGCGGAGTTCTATTCGATCGTCGTCAACGACTCGCGCGACGATGTCGAGGAGTTCTTCGACAAGCGTGGCGGCGATTGGCCAGTGGTGCTCGAACATGAGCAGATCGACGTTGCCTTCGGTGTGGCGCTCGTGCCCGAGACGTGGATCATCGACCCGAGTGGCATCGTGCGGGTCCGCGTCATCTCGCGCGTGTCAGAACAGACCTTGAGCGTGACGTTGCAGCAGTTGCGCGAGGCCTACGCCGCATGAGTATCGGAACGGCCTACGCCGCATGAGTGAGCTCAACGACAAGCTGAAGCGGTGGCCCGGCTGGGTGCTGCTGCTCGTCGTCGTGGTATCGGTCTTGGCGATCGGGTCGACACGATCAGCGGGGCCGCAGAGCCAGGACGAGCGGATCGAGCTCATCGCGAAGCGCGTGGCGTGTCCCGTCTGCAACGGCGAGAGCGTGGCCGAGTCGCGCAACAATGCTTCGCGGGCCATTCGGAATGAGATCGACTCACTCGTCCGCAGTACGACGTTGACCGACGACCAGATCGTGGCCGGTCTGGAAGACAGCTACGGCACGGACATCTTGCTCGTGCCTCGCGCGACCGGGTTCGACGCGTTGATCTGGGTGCTGCCCACCATCGCTGCTGTGTGCGGTCTGGCCGGGCTTGCCGTCGCCTTCCGGCGGTGGAAGGTCGAGGCCGCGGGAATCGCGGACCCAACCGATTCCGATCGCGACATCGTCGCTGCAGCTCGCCGAGCCGATCGTCATGACTGACGAAGCGTCGCAGACGGTGGCGCCGCTGAGGAGCGGGGCGCACCTCGACCGCCTTGCCGAACTCGAAGAAGAGCGGCGATTCCTGCTTCGCTCACTCGACGACCTCGAGAACGAATTCGAAGCCGGCGATGTCGATGAGTCCGACTACGAGACGCTTCGAGACGGGTACACCGTCCGCGCTGCTGCGGTCCTCCGAGAGATCGAGTCCGGGCGTTCACGGCTTGCCCCAAGGGTCCCGCGCCGCTGGGGACGGCTCGCTGTCATCACGACAGCGCTGCTCGTACTTGCCTTGGCGATCGGGTTCGCGTTGGCAAGCGCCTTCGGAGAGCGCGGTACCAACCAGGAGATCACGGGATTCGACCCTGGCGATGACGCCCGGCTCGTTCTGGCCTCTGCGCGTGATGCGTTGAACAACAACGACTTCGCAGTGGCCAACGCGCTGTTTGCCCGAGTCGTCCAGATGGAACGCGACCGTGACATCGACAACGTCGAGGCGATCACGTACTTCGGCTGGACACTCGCGCTCCAGGCCCGACTGGAGTCGACTGACCTGGCCAACGATGAGCGTCTTGATGCAGCCAAGATCGCTCTTGAGCAGGCAACCCAGATCGACGCGGACTACGCCGACCCGAACTGCTATCTCGCCATCATCGAATTCAGGTTCCTCGACAACGCAGACGCAGCGCTTCCCTACGTCGAGGAGTGCGAGGGCGGCAACCCGCCGGCTGACGTTGCCGACCTCATGGCTGCCTTCGCCGCCGACATTCGCGCTGCGGTTGATTGATCGGCGTCGAGGGGTCGCGGCTCAGTGTCCCCTGTCGTGGCGCACTCGTATCGCTACTGTGACGCCATGTCGATGAATCCTCCGCCGCCGCCCGGTGGGCAACCTCCTCCGCCGCCTGGTGGCCAACCTCCACCCCCGCCCGGTGGGCAACCTCCTCCGCCCGGTGGCCAACCCCCCGGCTACCCGCCGCAGGGCCCCGGAGGTCCGGGTGCGCCGCCTCCGGGATACGTCCCGTTCGGCGCGGTGCCGGTCGGTGGAGGGCAGCGAACCAACGGACTCGCCGTTGCGTCGCTCGTGTTGGGCATCGTCGGAATCATCTTGTGCGTGCTCTTCATCCCGTGGATCTTGGCGATCATCTTCGGAGCGATCGCCATCAAGCAGTGCAACGACGACCCGACCTACACCGGCAAGGGGCTGGCAATCGCGGGACTCGTGTGTGGCCTCATCGGTGGCGCGCTGATCATCCTGATTCTGTTCACCGGGGACAGCAACTTCAACTACGACTTCAACAGCTACGTGTTGAGCCTTGCGCGCTGAGCAGCGAAGCCGGCCGCTACTTCTTCACTGACTTCGCCGCCAGGGTCGGCGCTGGCCAGACCTTGCCCTTGGTGATCCGCGTTCCCTTGCGGCGCAGGACCCAGACGCTGGCCTTGGCCCAGTCGGGCGGCGTCTGCACTTCCATGCCGCGGCGGACCAGCGCCTTGATCACGGCAGGAATGATGTCGCCATGGCTGCACAAGACTGCGCCATCTTCGACCTCGTTCAACAGGTCGAGGACCGGCTCGAACGGTTCGTCTTCGAAGAGTCGCTTCTCGGGCTGTACCTCGAGGCCGGCCAACTCGGCGAGCGGCTCGAGCGTTTGCATGCATCGCACGTATGGGCTCGCGTAGAGCGCCGTGACGTTCTTCTTTGCGAGGCGTCGCGCGACGGCATTCGACTGCTTCCATCCGGTCTTACTCAACGGCCGATCGACATCGTCACCGAGCCAGACACGCCGTTCGCCTGCCTTCGCGTGGCGCACGAAATAGATGGTGGCGGATTGTCCCACCGGCTGGACCCGTCAGTTCTCGCTGGTCAGCGATCGGTGTCGCGTGGTGAGCTGTCGGACGAACAGGATCCAGGCGATCGCAGCGATCAGTCCGACGACTGAGCCGATCATCGTGAAGGTCTGGTTGGTGTCGAGCAGATTCTCAGCGACTGCCTCGGCGCCGGTGTCGCTGAAACTGCCCACGAGCGTGCCGGCGGACAGGAACAGCGCGATCAACGGCCAGATGCCGAAGGCCAACCACCACACCCAGAGCACTGGGCTGTCGGACTGCTTGTCGCCGTCGCTGCCGGGCTGACCGGCCACGGCGCTCGGTGTCGACTTGGTCCACTGTTCGCGAAGCATCAGGAACGGAATCACGTACAGCACCACGGGAGGCAGGAACCAGCCGAAGATCGCGAACAGAGGGTGCCAGGTGGTCGTGATCCCGAACGCTCGGAGGTTCGCCGCGATGCGATACATCCAGATCATCACGAGCACCATTGCTGCGATGGTGGCGACGAAGGACAGAGCTGAGAATGCCGACGACGACACGAGTTGGTCGTTGAACTCGCTGTCGGAGATTCGGCCGGCGAGGAGGTCCTCTGCGTCGGACCGAAGCCCATTCTGGAGGAAGCCGTTGAGGAGGCCGCCGACACCGGCGATGCCGACCACGATGGAAATGGCGGTGGCGAGCCCTTTGACCCGGCTGACCTTCTGCATCGGTGTCGGTGCACTTCCGTAGGCCACGTACCCAGGTGGTGGCGCCATGTTGCCCGGCGGAGGCGGAGGAACCGCTTGCCCCGACGTCGGCGGTGGGGGCGGCTGTTGGTCCGGAGGCGGGGGAGGAACGTCACTCACGTCGGCCAAGTTACCCGCGCGTCATGGCGTTGTCTTCCGCCGTTGGTCCCAACCCGTCGGGCGCTGTCAGCCCTTCGCTTCGGACCACGCATGAATCACACTGGTGTCGCTCACGAAACGAACCGGTTGCACGCCGTCTCGGCGCTTCGGGGCCCACCGATGTGCAGCTTCCTGAAGACACCGGTCGAGCAGCTCGGCTGCCTGCGATGCTCGATCTTCGGGCACGTGAACCAGGAGCTCATCGTGCAGGCACAACACGATCCGGGCGTCAAGGTCGTGGGAACGCGCTCGCATCAGTACGGCCCAGGTCTTGAAGAACTCTGCAGCCGCGCCCTGGACCATCGCATTACGCCCGTAGCGACCGCGGGCGGCCGCACGCGAGCGCGCATCGCGATCGCTGACTTCGTTGGTGTTGGTCGTGCTCATCCGCACGAGTCGGCCGCCATACGTGCGCAAGTCGTTGCTGCCCTGCGCGGAGCGGTCGGCATTGGCGAGGTACCCCATGGCGACCGGGTACTCACGCTCGAGTCCGCGGAGTGCCTCCGCACCCTTTCCAGTGGTCTGTCCGTACATCGCGCCGAGCACCGCCACCTTCGCGATGTCGCGTTCGACGCGCAGCTGTTCGGCGACAGGTGCGTACATGTCGTCGGCTTGGGTCGCCGCGGCCAGCTTCGCGTCGCCTGAGACGGCGGCGAGGATACGCGGCTCGATCTGGCCAAGGTCCGCTCGGACAAATGCATGGCCCGACTCGGCCGCCACCGCGGGTCGCAACTCCGCCGGCATGTTGTGCAGTCCCGCGCTGGCAGTCATCCGACCTGCCGCTCCGTCAGAGCCAGACCACGAGCCGCGCAGGCGGCCGTCGGATCCGACGTGTTCGTCGAGCCAGGCATACCCGAAGGTGGTCAACACGCGTTCAGCCCGCCGCCACGCGAGCAGCGGTTCGACGATCGGGTGTGCGTCGCGGAGCCCTTCGAGGCGCCACGCCCGCGTGTCGGGCACCTCGATGCCGACTCGACGCAGCAATGACTTGACTTGATCGGGACTGCGGAGGTCGAAGGTGGTGCCGGGTGGAAGATGCTGCAGCACCTCGTGATCGCGCCGTTGCAGCTCCGCTGCGGCTTCGGCCGCATCGCGCGGGCGTGGGCCGACGAACCCAGCGATGATCGACTCGGCTGCCACGACGTCGATGGGGAGCCCGTCGATCTCGAGTTCGGCGCACAGCAGGTCGGCGGCGGACTCGGACAGGACGGTGGAGCGCACTTGCGGGCCGTGGCCGAGCCCGTCGATGTGATGCGCTTGCAGCTGCTGCATTGCTTGCGCTGTCTCGGCCCACGACGCCACCCGCACTGACGACTCCGACCAGTCGCCCTCGACCCACTCCGGACGGAGATGACCATCAGGCCCGACCGGTTCGTCGAGATCGCCGACATCGAGCGCCTGGCTGAACAGATCGACGGGCAGGCGGCGGGGAATGGTGGCGACGTCGAGGTTGTGCAGGCGCGCCCAGATCTGGTCGGGCTCTGACCTCCACCCGCCGAAAATCAGTCGGTGGGCCGCGGCGAGATCCCAGCATCTCGCTGGCCGCACGCCCCACTCGATCACTTGATACGCCGTGCGGTTCGACCACCAGACCCACCGCGGCGAGACCGCCGTCTCCGTCGCGGCGAACAACGCGGGAGCGTCAGCGATGTCGACCAGGATCGTGGCCCGCCCTTCGACGGCGAATGCCACCGTGTGGTCCCCGATCGCCACGCCGACAAGAGCACCAGCAGCGAGCCCACCGAGGCGCGATTCGCTACTGCTCACACCGCCCATCCTCGCACCTCCGTCTCACGTCGGGGTCGAGTCACAGCGGGGCCGGGTACATCTGTGACTGAGTCGGACGGGTCAGCCCCAGCCGAGTTCGTGCAGCCGGGCGTCGTCGATGCCTGCCGCGTGCGCCACCTCGTGGATGACGGTGACGTAGACCTCGTCGGCCAGATCCTCGATGTCGTCGCACATCTCGCAGAGCGGAACCCGGTAGATCGACACGACGTCTGGTCCTTCCTGGCCCGTGCGTTCAGTGTGCGGCACGCCTTCGTACAAACCGAGAATCGTCGGCTCGGTCGGATTGCGATCATGGATCTGCACGACGACGTTGTCGAGCACGTGCTGGAGCTCGTCCGGCAGCGCGTCGAGCGCCTCGGCAACCATCCGCTCAAACTTGTACTTCGCCACGACTTCCATCAGAGAGACGCTCGCAACGCAGTCATCACCGCATCCGGACCGAACTCAGAGGATCTTGAGCTCGGGGGAGTAGATCTTCTTCGGCTTCATGTCGACCGCGATCTGGCGAGCCATCTCGTGGAAGATCTTCGCTGACTCCGATTCCGGATCGACGGCGGTGATCGGCTTGCCGTCATCGCCGCCCTCGCGCAGTGCGGGAACGAGCGGGAGCTGGCCGAG
>JAJCXU010000540.1 GCA_029263275.1 Ilumatobacter sp. | reverse complement strand
TCGATTCTCCGGTCTCGCTGTCAATGGCGGCCCTGATCAGCGACGTCTTACCGATGCCCGCCTCACCGCTCACGAGCACCGCCGACGAGCGCCCATTGACCGACGCCGTGACCACCTCGCCAAGACGTTGCAGAGGCTCAGCTCGCCCAACGACGCCGCCTCCGCTCCCATCGCTCATGGCATCCCTTCTGACATCGTGTCGAAATCGCCAGATTGGTTCTGGCGGATCTGCCGATGATCTGGCGCCTTCAGGATGACACACCAACCAAGAAGGACGACAGACATGACATTTGATTCAGTTCAGTACAAGACCTCCACCCGCCAGCAATGGCAGGACTACGCCAGCGGCTGGAACGATTGGGCTCCGTTGCTCGAATCCTGGCTCGGTGAGGCCACGGAGCGGATGCTCGACCTCGCTGGCGCCACGACGGGAAGCAACGTCATCGACGTCGCTGCAGGTGCGGGCGGCCAGAGCGTCGCTGCGGGTCGCAGGGTTGGCCCGACGGGCACGGTCCTCGCGACCGACCTCTCCCCCGCCATCCTTGAGCATGCCCAGCGGGCAGCGACAATGGCAGGCCTGACCAATCTGACCACCAAGGAACTCGATGGCGAAGCGCTCGGGGAACTGCCCGCCGGAGGCTTCGATGCGGCAATCTCGCGGGTCGGCCTGATCTACTTCCCGGACCGTCAAGAGGCGCTGCGCGGGATCCACCATGCGCTGCGCGACGGAGGACGGTTCGCGACGGTGACCTACTCGACGGCGGCCACCAACGGCTTCTTCTCGCTGCCGGTCTCGATCATTCGTGACCGCGCCAAGCTCCCGCCGCCCGCAGTCGGCCAGCCGGGTCCGTTCAGCCTCGCCGACCCCGCTGTCCTCGAGAGCGACCTCGCCCAGGCAGGGTTCCACGACGTCGTCGTTGAGACCATCAACGCACCGGTTCGGCTTCCCTCGGCCGCCGACTGCGTGCGCTTCGAACGCGAGTCGTTCGGCGCCCTGCACCAGATGCTCGGCTCGCTGGACAGCGCCGAACAAGCCGACGTCTGGGCCGAGATCGAAACCGCCTTGAGCCAGTACAACACCGCAGACGGATTCGTCGGGCCGTGTGAACTCGTGGTTGCCGGAGCGACACGATGACCGCCAGTGGCGAGTTCCGAGTGACCGCGGTACAGGCAACACCCGCCTATCTCGATCGCGACGGCACACTCGACATCGTCGCCGACCACGTCGCCAAGGCAGGCGCCGACGGGGCGAACCTCGTGGTGTTTCCTGAGTCATTCGTGCCCGGGTACCCCGACTTCGTGTGGCGCATGCCGGTGACCGAGGACAGCAGTTGGTACGAACGATTCCAAGACCAGGCCGTCGAGATCGAGGGGCCACACCTCGACAAGGCTCGTGCTGCCGCGGAGGCAGCCGGGGTGTGGGTCGCACTCGGCATCACCGAGCGTGCCACCTCGGGAACCCTCTACAACTCGGTGGTCTACATCGACGATCACGGCGAGATTGCCGGACTGCACCGCAAGCTCGTCCCGACTGCGGCTGAACGCACCGTCTGGGCGAACGGCCAAGGGCCGATGCTCACGGTCATCGACATCGGCGGCGTGAAGGTGGGCTCGCTGATCTGCTGGGAGAACTACATGCCGCTCGCTCGCACCGCGCTCTATCAAAAGGGCATCGACGTACTGCTGTCACCGACATGGGACAACAGCGACGAATGGGTCCCGACGTTGCAACACATCGCCAAGGAGGGACGCATCTTCGTGGTCGGTGTGACCGCCTGCATCCGTGACACCGATGTGCCGACCGATCTCCCTCGTGCCACGGAGATCTACGACGAGCCCGATGGCTTCCTGTCCCGCGGCAACACGACGATCGTTGCTCCTGGCGGAGGGATCCTCGAAGGTCCGCTCATCGGCGAGGAAGGAACGGTCACCGCGACGCTCGACATGAGCCAGATCGCGATGGGGCGTCGGTCATTCGACCCCGTCGGTCACTACGCCCGCCCCGACATGCTCGTCCTCACCGACAACACGGAGTGATCAACGGCTGGTGAGTCCCGAGAGGATCGTCCGAGTGCCCGCTGCGGCGATGTTGGCGGCGTCCTCGGGGCTGTCGGCGATGAGCTTGGAGACACCGGTCAGGGTGTGGCGCACGAGCGTCGTGTCGATGGTCGGGTCGAGATCGAGTCGAAATGACCCGTCGGCCTGACCTGCCGCGATGGCGTCGGCGATGACCTCGTCGATCGCATCGGTGAATTGTGTGAGCGCGGCTCGGTGCTCGGGAGCCAGGCTCTGGTCAAGGTCCATGTCGTGGCCGGCGTGGGCGCTGACCTGAGCAATGTGGAGGACCAGTTGCGTGATCTTGTCGGCCGCCGACTCGACCACCGCGACCGCCGCTCGGAGTTGGCCGATGCTCGCTTCGTTGTGCTGATTCATCGCATCGGCGACGATGCTGTCGATGTCGGGGTAATGGTTGTAGAGCGTCTGGCGAGCGATCCCCGCTGACCGAGCGACGTCAATCATCGTGACATCGCTCAGTCCTCGCTCACCGACCAGGGTGAGGGCAGCTTCGATGATGCGTTCTTTGGTGGAGGCCATGGTGTCTCAGTCGGCAGTCTGGTAGAGGCGGACGGACAATGGTACGAACACGACGAGCAGGCCAGCCGTCCAGGCGAGCGCAAGCCACGTGTCGGTGGCATCTACGGCGCCATTGCAGAGCCCACGAACCGCGTCCGAAGCGACAGAGATCGGCTGATAGGTGGCGAACGGTTGCAGCCAGCCGGGCATCGATTCGGCAGGGGTAAACGCCGTGCTCGCGAGCATCAGCGGGAAGAGCCAGAACATCGACAACATCCCCACCATCTCGGGCTGTCGGACCTTCGCGGCGATGGCCGCTCCAAGCCATGAGAACGAGAAACCGACCGCAGTTGCCAGGGCGACCGCGGCAACTGCGCCAGCAAGCGAGTCGAACCGATAGCCCATGACGAGCGCCAGGAGAGCGACCAGGACGAGTCCGACAAGGTTGCGGGCGGCGTCTGCCAGCGTGCGACCCGCGATGACAGCCGTCTGACTCATCGGGAGCGAACGGAACCGGTCGGTGACACCTTCGCTCAGGTCCGCGGCGAAGCCCATGCTGGTCTGCTGTGCTCCTTGGAGCACGGTGATGACGAAGACTCCCGGCACCAGGAACTCGAGGTAGTCGATGTCGGCACCAGCCCCGATGGCTCCGCCGAACACGTAGTTGAACAAGACGAGGAAGAAGACCCCCATCACGACCGCAAAGACGAGGAGTTCGGGTTGACGAGCGGTCCGAATCATGTCACGCCACAGCATGGTGACGGTGTCTTGGACTGCGGCGCGGACCCGTCCGGCCGGGCCTGGCGTCTGCCGAGAATTGGCGGGGCTCACGAGTGTTGTTGCGGTCATTGCTTCGGTCCTGTCTGATCGGGAGTTTGGCTGCCGGTGAGGGCGAGGAACACGTCGTCGAGGGTCGGCCGTCGAAGCTGGAAGTCGCTGATGGTGACCCCGCCATCTTCGAGACGCCGAAGCATTCCGAGTGACTGGGCTGCTCCTTCGGTGACGGCGACATCGAGTCGTCGGCCATCGAGTACGACAGCATCGGACCCCAGTAACTCTTGGGCGACCGGCACGTCCGACGCCGACTCGACGTGGATCTCGAGGACGTCACGGCCGACGTCGCGCTTGAGCGACTCGGGCGTTCCGGTTGCCACCATAT
>JAJCXU010000539.1 GCA_029263275.1 Ilumatobacter sp. | reverse complement strand
CGCCGAGGCATGTGATGTCGCCCTGGATGGTCAGGTTGCCGGCGGAATCGATTTCAAACTCGGTGTTCCCGGTGCCGTTGCGAGAGAACTTGAGGGAGCTGCCCTGGTCGCCCATCGAGACCTGCCAGAACTCACCGGTGTCGCCATCCTTGAGCTGGAATCCCAGCGCGCCGCCCTGCCGCTCGAGGAGGAGCAACGAGTTGCCGACACCGACGGTTCCGTTGGTGGCATCGACGTGCAATGGTGCCTCTGCGCTCGACGTTCCGATACCGACGTCCCCGTCGGGTTGAATATCGATCGCACTCGACGGAGCGCCCGGCCGGATGCGGAACGGCAGCGTGCTTCCGCTCGTTGCGTCACGGATGAAGAAGCCAGCCTCATTGCCGGCCACGTCCCAAGTCTGAGCAGTGAATCCGCTGGAACCATCCTGGGCCAGACGGAGTGTCGGGGTGTTGCCGCTGACGGAGTGGATGTCCACCACCGGCTGGTTCGTACCGAGACCGAGCCGACCGCCATCGTCGACGTACAACGAGTGAGATGGCGCACCTGCCTCGACAGTGAACGGGGTGCGTCCGCCGGTGATGTCGTCGATCGAGAACTTGTTCAGCCCGCCGTTGCTCGAGTCATTCGCCGTGAGCTGCCAGTCGTTCGACGGGAACGACGCCGAGGTGGACGTGTCCTGGAACTTGATACGGAGATTGTTCTCCTTCAAGCGGAGCGTGTCGAAGCCGAAGGATTCGCCGTTGACACAGTCGAAGCCGGCACAGACGCTGCCGTCGACGATCAAGTCGTCGAGGATCACTTGATCGGCAACCGCCGTCATCCCGACAGTGGCAAGACCGACTGTCGCGGCAATGGATCCGGTCAATAGTGCTACGAAACGTTTACGCATGGTTGCTGTCCTCCCGAGGTACAAGGCAAGACAGTACACGAATCGCGCGCGCCGAGATGAACTGCGAACACCCCGGGGCTATCGTGCGCACTCGGAGGGGCTGGTCATGGGCAAGTCGAAGGCGGAAGTGCGATACAAACGGCGGTCTCGACGCGGTGCCCGACTCGGCGTCCCATCGTTGCTTGCCACCGCAGCGCTCATCGCGTCATGCACGTCGGGTGATCCTTCCGATGATGGCTCCGAGGTGCCAGGCACCGAGCGACCCGACGGCGACTCATCGGTCCCCGTGGACGAACCGACGGCCGACGAAACGACATCGTCGACGGCGACGTCACCCGCCCCCGAGGGATGGGTCGACGGGGCAGGCTCGGTCGTGCAGTTCGTCGATGTCACTGAGGACGCAGGCGTGTCGGCCCGTTTCGATTCGGCAGCAGTCGTCGAGGCCGACAAAAACACTCGGATCATGATGGGTGGCACGGCCGCAGGCGACTTCGACAATGACGGAGACGTCGACCTGTTCGTGTTGGGCGGCGGCAACGAAGTCGACTCCCTGTTCATCAACGACGGTGACGGGAACTTCAGCAACCTCGCTGAGTCCGCCGGTCTCGCGGAACCGCATCTCGGATCCGGAGTGGCCGCAGGCGACTACGACGGCGATGGTGACCTCGACCTCTTCGTCACCAGCCACGGTGTTCCTGGAAGTCCTCCCGTCACCGGCGCGCACCGCCTCTACCGCAACAACGGCGACCTCACGTTCACCGATGTCGCCACCGAGGCCGGCGTCACCACGACCAGCACGATCATCGCCGACGGCTTCAGTGCCGTCTTCGGCGACATCGACCTCGACGGGGATCTCGACCTTTTCGTGACGGGCTGGCATCGCGACAGCAAGGGAAACCGATTGTTCGAGAACAACGGGGACGGCACATTCACTGACATCACCGACGACGCAGGCATCGTCGACGACGGCATCCGAGGTTTCTCACCGTGTCTGGTCGACACCACCGGAGACCGCTACCCGGAACTGCTACTCGTTGCCGACTTCGGCACCAGCCGATACTTCGTCAACAACGCGACCACACCGCTCTCCTACTCCGAACAGACCGCTGGCGTGGGCGTTGGCAAGGAGTGGAGCGGAATGGGCACAGCGGTTGGCGACGTCGACAACGACGGCCTCCTGGATTGGTACGCGACGGCAATCTTCGATGTCGAGGGCGTTGGCCGCGGCGACGGCAACAAGCTCTACCTCGGCAATACCGATGCCACCTTCACTGATGTCGCCTCGCTCGTCGGCGTCGACGATGGCGGATGGGGATGGGGAGCGGTGATCGTCGACTTCAACCATGACGGCCGACCCGACGTCTTCGAGACGAACGGTTGGGAACTCCCGGCATACGTCGGCAACCCATCGAGACTCTGGATGTCTGTCGGCGAGCCCGATCCGAACTCGGCAGATCGTGGCCTGGAGTTCGTCGAAGTCGCATCAGATGCCGGGCCGACGCACGAGCTCTCCGGACTCGGGGTCGCCCACCTCGACATCGATGCCGACGGGGACCAAGACCTCGCCGTCACCTCGAGCAACGACGAGTTCAAACTGTTCCGCAACGGTCTCGAGGGTTCCGCGACCAACTGGCTCCGAGTGCTGCTCGACACCACCGACGCTCCGGGGATCGCACCGAACGGGGTGGGGAGCATCGTTCGCGTCTCCACGGGAGACACCACGATGACACGCCCGGTTGGCGGATGCTCCAGCTACAACTCGACGAGCGAGTTGTCAGCGCATGTGGGAATCGGCACAAGCGAGGTCGTTGACCAGGTACGGGTCGAGTGGGCCGATGGATCGGTCACCACGATCCAAGATGTGCCGGCCAATCAGACGTTGACCGTCCGGCCGGGCGACTGAATCAGCCGTCTTGGTCGTTGCTGCCCGCTTCACCGGGCAGGGCGCCAACGGGCTCATCCGCTCCTGATGGCAAGCCGGGCACGTCCTGATCGGTCGGGGCCGATCGTGCGTCGTCGGAGACCGGAGCATCAGCGGCCTGATTGGGTGCCCGAGGCTCATCGAAGTCATCCGAGCCAACGTCGCCGCCGGCTACGACGAGCGTCTCTGCGACCTCGTCACCAGCCAGCGGTGGTGCGGGGTCGGCTCCGCCTCTGCCATTGATGGAGGGCTCTTCGGAACCCGAGACCCGGTCCGATGTCGCCTCGACAGCACCGGGGCGCTCGCCCTCGCCACGTCCGTCGCCGCTGCCGTCTGGCTCTTCGGCTGCCGGAGCTGATGCTGGATCGAGGGGAGCGCCAGGGCGCTGGCCCGGGTCACGTCCGTCGCTGTTGTCGTCTGCTGCGATCGAGATGGTCGCACCGCCGACGATGACCGCCGCCGCGATGGACACTCCGATCGCCGTTCCGATCCGCTTCTTCGATGTCAGATGATTTCGCATGCCGTCCCTCCCACCATCAACCCGACGTCAGGCTGCAGTGATCTTCGAGACACTAGCTGATCCGCGAGATGCTGCTGGATTCCGGCGCCCTCACTCCCCGTCGTCGACAACCGGAGCCTCTTGTGCGGGCAGCTGGTCACTCGATTGCGCCAGGATGACAATCCCTTCGAGAAGGCCCTGTGCATCTGCCCGGTCGTCCAGCGAGAAACAGGACGGAGCCGCTTCCATGGCGAAGACCACTTTGCGCTGTTCAACCAGCAAGGCGGCAAAGAACCCAAGGTCTTGCACCTCGGATTCATTGATTGCTGCCATCACCGTGGCCGACCCTTCAACGAGCGCCTCGGCTTCTGCACAGTCGACCGACGCCTCGATCGTCGACGCAGCTTCACTGGCGTCGCCGTCATCGCCGAGCAACAGCCCTCCAAGGAGCCCGACCACACCTCCGAGTAGGAACATCAGGACGGCGACAGCGATCGCCCCGCGGTTCGACGAGCCAGCGCCTCGCGCAACCGATGCTGTCGAAGTCGTGCTTGATGCGTCCGTCTTGTCGTTGTCCACGGCGCAAAGTTAGACGGCACGCTCATTGATCGCGGTTTCCGGTTCGGCGTGCGAGCTGCGACGCAGCCCCGCCGGTCGCTCAGCGTCGCGTCTATCCTCCACCGTCATGAAGGGCATCATTCTCGCTGGCGGTACCGGGTCGCGTCTCCACCCGGTAACCCGAGGCACGTCGAAGCAGCTGCTGCCTGTCTACGACAAGCCCATGATCTACTACCCGTTGTCGGTGCACATGCTGGCCGGCATCCGCGAGGTCTTGATCATCACGACGCCTGACGACCGGGCCAGCTTCGAACGCCTGCTCGGCGATGGGTCCCAGTGGGGCCTCCACCTGGAATATGCGACGCAAGACTCGCCCGACGGCCTGGCCCAGGCGTTCCTGATCGGCGCCGACTTCCTCGACGGGCAAGGCGCCTCTCTCGTCCTCGGTGACAACCTCTTCTATGGCGCAGGCCTCTCGCACCTCGTTGCTACCGCCGCGGCACGTCCGGTCGGCGCCACCGTGTTCGGCTACCACGTCAAGGACCCACAGCGCTACGGCATCGTCGACCTCGACACCGCAGGCAAGCCGACCAAGATCGAAGAAAAGCCGGAGCATCCGAACAGCAATTGGGCCGTCACCGGGCTCTACTTCTTCGATGAGCGCGTGGTCGAAGCCGCCGAGCTGGTCAAGCCATCACCCCGTGGCGAACTCGAGATCACGTCGGTCATCGACTACTACCTCGAACAGGGTGAGCTGAACGTCGAGCAGTTGAATCGTGGGTTTGCCTGGCTCGACACCGGCACCTTCGACTCCATGGTCGAAGCCTCTGAATTCGTGCGCGTCATCCAGCATCGCCAGAACAGTCAGATCGCCTGCCTCGAAGAGATCGCGTGGGAGAACGGCTGGATCGACGACGCCACGCTCCGAACTGCTGGCGAATCGATGGCGAAGAACACATACGGCCAATACCTCCTCAACCTCCTCGACGGAGGTCCGCGATGAAGATCCTCGTCACCGGCGGCAAGGGATTCATCGGCTCTGCCGTCGTTCGTCATCTCATCACCGAGACCGACCACGAAGTCGTCAACGTCGACAAGATGACCTACGCAGCCACCGAGGGGTCGACGCAAATGGTCGCCGACAGCCCGCGTCTCACGTTTGAGCAGGCCGACATCTGCGACATCGATCGCATCACCGAGGTGTTCGTCGAACACTCCCCCGACGTCGTCATGCACCTTGCCGCGGAAAGCCACGTCGACCGTTCGATCGACGGCCCGGCCGCCTTCGTCCAGACCAACCTCATCGGCACCTTCACGATGCTCGAAGCCGCTCGTGCGGCAGGTGTCCAGCGGTTCCATCACATCTCAACCGACGAAGTGTTCGGGTCGCTCGGCCTCGACGATCCGGCATTCACCGAA
>JAJCXU010000538.1 GCA_029263275.1 Ilumatobacter sp. | reverse complement strand
GCGATCACCACCATCGCATTGCTGCTTCTGGCCAGCCGGTTGCTCGCCGACACGTTGCTCCCGGCGTTCAGCGCGGCGTATGGCGTGCCGACGGGGGTGCCGCCGTGGATCGGGCTCGGCGACGACTCGGTGGTCATCCGGGTGCCCGACGATGGGTTGAAGACCATCGACTTCACGGTCGACCCGGCCGACCGCGAGCAAGCGATCGCTGTCTCCAGGGAGGGTGTCGGAACCCAGCTCGATGACGGCGAGTTCCGACAGCGCCTCGACGCGCTGTTCACCGGCGATGCCCCGCCCGTGATCTCGTACCGACGCGGCGCTCCGCCGGCAGCTCCGGCCAGTTCACCGACCACGTCACCCGTCGCGATGTTCGTGGTGCTCATTGCGTCGACCGCGTTGATCGGCGGTCTCGCGTGGTGGGCAACCAGGTCGGCGGGTTCCGCGGGCATCGTGCAGATCATGCTCGCGTTGGTGGCCGCCATCGTCGGTGTCACCGCAGCGTTCCTCTACATCGGCAAACGCGCTGGCGGCCGCGCACATGTGCGGGCGAGCACCGAGGTCACTGCAGCCTCACTCCGGCCCCGCATCGCTCCACCGGTGTTGTGGACGGCGGGTGCCGTGCTACTGATCGCCGGGGGGACACTGTCGTTCCTCGCCATGGACAACCGCAACGAGTCGACGTGGGATGCGCGGGTGCTGCTTGCCGAGGACACCGGGACGAGCGACAACCACTATCGGCTGGATGTCGAGGGCCTCGATGAAGACGTCGACCTCATCACCGAGCGTCACCTGCGGCTCGGCGAGGACGTGTTCGTCGAACTCGACGAGGCGACCGGCGTGTACTCACTCGCAGGACCGCTCGACGATGTCCTGTTTGGCGTATCGGTGGTGCTGTGGGCGCTGGGGTTCGGCGCACTGACGTCGGCGGAACGATCGCGCCGCTGGGTGCAGCGATGTCGACGCCTCGATGAAGTCGCGACGACTTGGAAGCAGAACTAGGCGATGGCGCGAGTATTCATCAGCTATCGCCGAGCCGACGGGCAGTACGCGGTCGGTTGGCTCGAAGAGCGACTGCGCACGATCTACCAAGACTCCGAAGTCGTCACGGCATTCCGTGACAGTGACCTCCGATATGGCGAGAACTTTCACGACCGCCTCGCGAACGAGGTCAACGCGTGTGATGTGTTGATTGCGGTCATCGGTGAGAAGTGGCGAGGTGACGATGGCGGTGAGCCGGCCCGCATCCTCGATCCGGCCGACTGGGTCGGTCGGGAGATCACCAGCGGCCTGCGCGATCCCGACAAGTTGATCATTCCGGTCCTGCTCAGCGGTGTCGAACCAGTGCTGGCGAGCGATCTCAGCACGGAGCATCGGGACTTCGCCAAGCTGCACGCACTCCGGTTCAACGTGCGCGACGACCTCGAAGAACTCGTCGAGCAGGTCGGGGATCACCTCCGTGCGCTCGACACGACCCGGAACCACCTCCTGCGGCTTGACGAGCCACTGCCAGGCCTCAGTTGGAGGCCGAAGCCCTCCGTCGTGCGGATGGCAGTGATGGCGGCCGTTGTCGGGGCCATTGTCAGTTGGCTGGTAAAGGACGTGACCAGTTCGACCGGCTCATACAACGCGGCGTGGCGATGGTTCTCTGCGGTGCAGGTCGGGTATTGGGCGGGCGCGTTCGTCATCGGTCTCGCTGCCATCCGTGGGCCGCTCAAAGATGTGTTCGACGTGAGGTGGAAGGCAGCTGCTCAATCCGCCGGCATCGCCGTCGTCCTCATCGGAGTGACCGTCACCTCCTACGCGCCGGGCAACAGCGGTCAGATCGGGGTGACCCTCCTCGAAGCGGTCGTCGCGGTGCTGCTGCTGTCACCGTGGATCTTGGCGCTCATCGGTGCCGGCTGGTCGAGGACGAGCGAGACGGCGATCCGAGCGCGGGCGATCGTGCTGCTCAAGCAACGTCGAGCGATGAGGGCGGCAACGGCTGTTCTGGCAGTGGCCTTGGCCATGTCGGTGTGCACGAACGCGACGCTGCTCGATGCAGATCCGGGCATGGCAACGGTGTTTGCGATCGTCGGCTTCGGCGTCTTCCTGTCGCTCATCGTGGTCGCGGGCATCGAGTACGGCTTCTCGCGCATGCGTCACGACTCGGAGTTGATCCGCCTCGAGATGGCCGACATCGGTGAGATCGGCGACGTCGCTCGGACGAACGTCGAACCGGCGCTCGTGAGCGGACGCGACGCCCTCTGGCCGGACATCGCGCTCCTCACGATCGTCCCCACGGTGGTCGCGATCATCACCGCGCTGGTGGTGTGGAAGATGCCGACGACTGCGGTGTCACTGATTGGAGAGGTTGTGCGATGAGCAAGATCGAGCAGAAGATCGTCGAAGTGGCGATCGCCCAGGTGAAGGGATTCTTCTCCCCGACCGATGCCGAACGCGCCGCCGCATACGAGCTGCTCGTCGAGCTGACGACGCGGCCATCGAGCGCTCAGCTTGCCGCCGTCGACGCCACGATCAGCGCGGAGTTGCAGAGCGTCGAGGAGATGTTCGAGATCACGCGAGGGATCCTGCGCAAACACGGCACGGACAGCTCGAAGGGGTCGGGCGGCAACCTGAGCCTTGCGGTCATCGCGTTGCGGGTGTTGAACGAGGTCTTCCGCCCGATTCTGAATCGCTGGCAGCCGCTGCTCGACGATCACATGGCCCAGCAACCCTCCGGGGGCGAGGCGGTCACCGCAGCCGAGTGGGAGCGGCGTTGGGATCGTTCGCAGCAGTGCCGC
>JAJCXU010000537.1 GCA_029263275.1 Ilumatobacter sp. | reverse complement strand
GGGCGACGACGCTCGACCATGCGCTTGGCCGACTTGATGTTCTGCGCCAGCTCAGCGTCCACAAGCTTCTTCATGACGAACGGCTTGAACAGCTCGAGCGCCATGATCTTCGGGAGACCGCACTGGTGGAACTTCAGGGTCGGGCCGACGACGATGACCGAACGGCCGGAGTAGTCGACGCGCTTGCCGAGCAGGTTCTGACGGAAGCGACCCTGCTTGCCCTTCAACATGTCGGACAGCGACTTGAGCGGGCGGTTGCCCGGGCCGGTGACCGGACGGCCACGACGGCCGTTGTCGAAGAGTGCGTCGACTGCTTCCTGCAGCATGCGCTTTTCGTTGTTGACGATGATCTCCGGAGCACCGAGGTTGAGCAGACGCTCGAGCCGGTTGTTGCGGTTGATCACACGACGGTAGAGGTCGTTGAGGTCGGACGTGGCGAAACGGCCACCGTCGAGCTGCACCATCGGGCGCAGTTCCGGCGGGATGACCGGCACGACATCGAGGATCATGGCCATCGGGTCGTTCTCACGACGACCGTTCTCATCGCGACGGTTGAACGAGGCAACGATCTTGAGGCGCTTGATGGCCTTCTGCTTGCGCTGGGCGCTGAGCGGCTTACGACCGGAGTCGCCGACGTCGATGGCGTCGCGCAGCTTGATCTCTTCTTCGTCGAAGTCGATGCGGTTGATGAGGCCCTTGATCGCCTCGGCGCCCGTGCCGCCTTCGAAGTACTCGCCGTACTTGTCGCGCATCTCGCGCCACAACATCTCGTCTTCGATGATCTTGCGGGAGTGCAAGCTCTTGAATTCGTCCCACGTACGGGCGACGAGGTCAAGCTCGATGGCGTAGCGCTCGCGGATGGCTTCGACTTCCTTGTCGCCTTCCTTCTGCAGCTTCTTCAAGTCGGCCGGCTTGGCGCCGTCCTTCTCCGCGGCCTTAACCGCGTCTTCGAGGTCCTTGAACCGACGATCGACAGCGATCTCGAGTTCCTTGTTGATGGCGTCGACCTCTTCGAGGTACTCGGCTTCGAGGTTGGCAAGCGCCTCGTGGCGACCGTCTTCGTCAACCCAGCTGACGAGGTGGGCGGCGAAGTAGATGACCTTCTCGAGCTGCTTGGCCTTGAGCTCTTCCTTCGGCTCGATGCCGGCGAGGAGATAGGCGAGCCACGAACGGGTACCGCGGAGGTACCAGATGTGCACGGCCGGAGCGGCCAGCTCGATGTGGCCCATGCGGTCGCGCCGCACCTTGGAGCGGGTGACTTCGACGCCACAACGCTCACAGATGATGCCCTTGAAGCGGACGCGCTTGTACTTGCCGCAGTAGCACTCCCAGTCGCGAGTCGGTCCGAAGATCTTCTCGCAGAACAGGCCGTCCTTCTCAGGACGCAGCGTGCGGTAGTTGATCGTCTCCGGCTTCTTGACTTCGCCGTGGCTCCAGTTGCGAATCTGGTCTGCCTCAGCGAGGCCGATCTTCAGTTGGTCGAACATGTTGACGTCGAGCATGTGGTTTCCCTTTTGTCGGTTGCTCTGGGTGTTCGGGGTTCATCGTGTGCGAATCACCGTTGGGGTCAGACCCCAACGGTGATTTCACACGGAAATCAGGTCGGCCTCCGCCAGATCACACTTGGGGTCTGACCCCAAGTGTGATCAGCGGAAGTTTCCGGCTCGTTCTGCCTTTTCGCGTTCGCGGCGGGCATCGTCTTCGTCGGTGCCGCGCTCAGGACGGGAGATGTCGATGCCGAGTTCTTCGGCGGCGCGGAAGACCTCGTCGTCGAGGTCGCGCATTTCGATCTCCTGGCCGTCTTCGGTGAGCACTTCGACGTTGATGCAGAGTGCCTGCATCTCCTTCATCAGCACCTTGAACGATTCGGGTACGCCCGGCTCGGGGATGTTGTCACCCTTGACGATCGACTCGTACACCCGGACACGGCCGAGCACATCGTCGGACTTGATGGTGAGCAGCTCCTGCAAGCAGTACGCCGCGCCGTAGGCCTCGAGGGCCCACACTTCCATCTCGCCGAAGCGCTGACCGCCGAACTGGGCCTTACCACCGAGCGGCTGCTGGGTGATCATGGAGTACGGGCCGGTGGAGCGGGCGTGGATCTTGTCGTCGACCAGGTGGGCGAGCTTCAAGATGTACATGTAGCCGCAGGTGATCGGGTTGTCGTACTCATCGCCGGTGCGACCGTTGAACAACCTCATCTTGCCATCGGTACCGACCAGGCGAGCGCCCGACGCCGATTCGACGTTGAGGTTCTCGAGGATGTTCTGGATGACCGGGTGTTTGCCGGCCTTCTCTTCCTCGTCCCACTTGGCGCCGTCGAACACCGGCGTCGCCACGAAGGTGGCGGGCTTGGTGTTCGGGCGGGTCTTGGTCTCGGTGCCGCGGATCGGGTCGTCGCCGATCTGCGTGCCGTCCGGGTTGGTCCAGCCCCAGCGAGCGCAGTAGCCGAGGTGCGATTCGAGCACCTGGCCAACGTTCATTCGGGACGGAACACCCAGCGGGTTCAAGATGATGTCGACGGGCTGGCCGTCTTCGTTGTACGGCATGTCTTCGATCGGGAGGATCTTGGAGATGACGCCCTTGTTGCCGTGGCGACCGGCGAGCTTGTCGCCCACCGAGATCTTGCGTTTCTGCGCCACGTAGACACGGACCAGCTGGTTGACGCCCGGGGGCAGCTCGTCGCCGTCGTCACGGTTGAACACCTTGACGTCGATGACCTTGCCGACCTCGCCGTGCGGCACCTTGAGGCTGGTGTCACGAACTTCGCGTGCCTTCTCACCGAAGATGGCCCGCAGGAGGCGCTCTTCAGGGGTCAGCTCGGTTTCACCCTTGGGGGTGACCTTGCCGACGAGGACGTCGCCCGGGCCGACTTCGGCGCCGACACGGATGATGCCGCGGTCGTCGAGGTCAGCGAGGATGTCGTCGCTCAGGTTCGGGATGTCACGGCTGATCTCTTCCGGGCCGAGCTTCGTGTCGCGAGCATCGACTTCGTGCTCCTTGATGTGGATCGACGTGAGCACGTCATCCTTCACCAGACGCTCGGAGAGGATGATCGCGTCCTCGAAGTTGTAGCCCTCCCACGGCATGAACGCGACGAGCAAGTTCTTGCCCAGGGCCAGTTCGCCGTGATCGGTTGACGGACCATCAGCGATGATGGAGCCCTTCTTGACCTTGTCGCCCTCGTTGACCCGGACACGCTGGTTGATGCAGGTGTCTTGGTTGGAGCGACGGAACTTGGCGAGTCGGTAGACCTTCTTGCCAAGGGTCTTGTACTGGACGGTGATTGCGTCGCCGGAGACATCGGTGACGTCGCCGTCGTCGTCGGCCTGGATCAGGTCGGCGGCGTCGCGAGCGGCGCGGTTCTCGATGCCGGTACCGATGTACGGCGCCTCGGCACGCAGCAGCGGCACAGCCTGGCGCTGCATGTTGGCGCCCATCAGTGCACGGTTGGCGTCGTCGTGCTCGAGGAACGGAATCAGCGCCGTGGCGACCGACACGATCTGCTTCGGACTGACGTCGATGAAGTCCACCTCGGCAGGCGGCACGTAGCCGATGTCGGTCGTAGCACCGAAGAAGCTCTCGGCTTCGAGCATCTTGCGCAGATCCTCGAGGCTGGCGGCCTGCGGCGAGCGACGCACGAGCACGCGCTCGTCAGCGAGGCTGCCGTCGTCCTTCAACGGCGTGTTGGCCTGGGCGACGACGTAGTTCTCTTCTTCGTCCGCTGCCATGTAGACGATTTCGCCGGTGACCTTGCCGCCCTTGACCTGACGGTACGGCGACTCGATGAAGCCGAACTCGTTGACTCGGGCGTAGCACGACAGGCCACCGATCAGGCCAATGTTCGGGCCTTCCGGAGTCTCGATCGGGCACATGCGGCCGTAGTGGCTGAAGTGAACGTCGCGGACTTCGAAGCCGGCACGCTCGCGGGACAGACCGCCCGGGCCAAGCGCCGACAAACGACGGCGGTGGGTCAGACCCGACAACGGGTTGACCTGGTCCATGAACTGCGACAGCTGCGATGTTCCGAAGAACTCCTTGATCGCTGCCACGACCGGGCGGATGTTGATGAGCGTCTGGGGCGTGATCGCCTCGACGTCTTGGGTGGTCATCCGCTCACGAACCACACGCTCCATACGGCTGAGGCCGATGCGAACCTGGTTCTGGATGAGTTCGCCGACGCTGCGGATGCGGCGGTTGGCGAAGTGGTCTTGGTCGTCGAGGCGGTAACCCGGCTCCTGCTTGACGAGGTGCAGCATGTACGTGATGGTGGCGAGCACCTCACAACGGCTGAGCACATTCTGGTCGTCTTCGGGGTAGTCGAGCAGCGGCTCGCCTTCGCCGTTGACAGCACCTTCGAGACCGAAGAGCGCACCGAGTTGGCTGATCTCTTCGCCGAGCTTGCGGTTGAGCTTGTAGCGGCCGACGCGGCTGAGGTAGTAGCGACGGCTTTCGAAGAAGGCGTTGCGGAAGTAGGCCTTGGC
>JAJCXU010000536.1 GCA_029263275.1 Ilumatobacter sp. | reverse complement strand
AAGAACACGGGTGGCCCAGCCACGAATGTGGACGTCCACCTGAGCGGACCGCTTGGAGATGTTGGTTCGGGATCAGACGAGATGCAGGAGCACCGGTGGGTGCACATCGACTTCCTCGCCTCAGGAGAGACCGTTGAGCCGTATGTGGACTGGGCTGGGAAGTCACTCCCTACTACTCCCGGAGTGATTTGCCATTGGGGGCAGACATCTCGTATGCCGACGGCTTGGGTACACACGAGATCTCGCGGACGATTGAAAGTGATACTCGGCCGTAGGTCGGTCAGACGGCGCTGGACGGCGCTCGATCTCCGCTTGGAATCAGTCGGCCCGGTCTCTTGGATCGTCCGCACGATCCTGGCCGCAGCCTTCAAGGTCGATGGTTCAGCAAGCCGGTTCGAGTCGGCCAGCTTCCGAGACGGACGGTCGCCACCACGTTCAGAAGGGCAATGCTGATCGGATCCCGTCCCCATCAATCCGACACGAGACGCGAGGCGCCATTCAATGCACTGCGGGTTCGCCTTCCGTTGACGTAGCGACTAATCTTGGACATTGGATCATTCAGTTGACCGACTGGCAGAGATGGGATCATCTCGACCCGTGGACGTCAGAGCATTTTCTGGCTCGTCGGTCCTGTCGAAGTAATCCTCTCCGCTCCTAAGACGTGTAAGGAAGCTTAGGTACGGAGGTATGACATGGCCATTCAACTCACTGAATGGGACGACAACGACGAACTCATCATTGGCGGTCTCTCCGCCGGATTGACCCACGCGGACGCCGCGGACCTGGCCGGCGTCAGCACGAAGACAGTCCAACGCCGGTTGGCCGATGAGCGTTTCGTTGCCGAGGTCGCGCGGCGTCGCGGGCAGCAGGTTGAACGGGTGACCGGCCAGCTGAGTCAGCTCAGTGTTCGTGCGGTTGACACCCTGGAGTCGGCGCTCGGCGATGAGTCACCAACGATCAGGCTGCGCGCGGCTGATCTCACACTGAATTGGCTTGTCCGTCTGCGCCGCGAAGCCGACCTTGAGCGGCGGATCGCCGAGATCGAACTCGAGCTGGCATCTGAGGGTGTCGAGTCATGAGCGGCCCAAACCTCGAAGGACGGCTCGATCGGGCCAGCCGGAAGCTCGGCGACGGCCGCACCGGCGCTGGCGCTGACACTGCGATCGAGTTTGAGCACGACGACAACATTGTGCGGTTCGCAACGAACGGGCTTGGCCTGGATTTGTTTCCGAGTCAAGCGACCCTGCTCAAGGTCATTGCGTGTGCCGAGGACTTGTTCACCCAGTTCGACGACGACGTGATCGCCGAGTGGATGGACGGGTACCGGCCAGTGCACGGTGCGGAAGGTTCCTACTTCGAGGGGAACCGCGGCACCACCCCGGACCTGTTGGAGCGGATTCGCCACTGCGCGGCCACCGGCCGGAGTGTGTTCCGGGAGGTGACGCTGGTTGCCGGGCGGCGGTCTAGCAAGACGTTCATTGCTGCGATTGTCACCACGTGGCAGGTGTCCATGTTGCTCGGGCTCCGCGATCCTCAGGCTGTGCTGGGGTTGCCGGACGGCAAGCAGATCACCCTGGTGGCGATGTCGACGAACAAGGACTCGACGTCGCGCGACGTGTACGGCGATCTCGTCGGCATGGTGCGGGCTGCACCGGTGTTTGAACGGTACGTCGAACGCATCGGTGCGGACTCGATCCGCTTCTGGACTCCGGCACAGATCGAATCGGGTGCAGCCGAGCGGGGCGAACGTGGCCTGATCGTTATCTCGGCGTTGCCGACAACAGCATCGGCGGGTCGCGGACCCGCCGTGTACGGAACCTTGTTGGACGAGGCAGCCCACCTCGATGGGAGCGGGGCAACAAGTTCCGCGACCGAGATCCACCGCACGCTCGCACCGGCAATGGCACAGTTCCCGGGTTCGTTCACCTTCATGTGTTCCAGCCCGTGGACGAAGGTCGGACGCTTCTACGAAGCCCACCGCAACGCGTGCGAGATCGACAAGGCCACCAACCTGGGGCGTGTGATGGATGCGTTCACGTTGCAGATCCCCAGTTGGGAGCTGTACAGCGACTGGGATCAGGCCGACACGATCCCGATGTGGCCTGACGGACCAAACTTCGCTGCTCAGACACGGGCCGTGATCTCTGCAGACACCCGCGAGCTACAGGTCGAACATGACCGTGACCCGGCCAGCTACCTGGTCGAGTTCGAGGGGCAATGGGCTACCGTTTCCGACCGTTATCTGCCGGCTTCGATGGTCGACAAAATCTTCGAACCCTTCGACGGTCGCGTCCTCGAAGAGCTGGACCCGAAGCGCTACCAGTGCCGCTATGCGCTGCACATCGATCTGTCATTGTCGGGCGACAACTCGGCACTTGCGCTCGGCCACATCGAAAACCTCGACGGAGCCGAACACGTGGTGTACGACCGCCTCATCATCTGGCGCCCCAGCGACTACGCCGACAGGCAAGTCGACTACGACGAGATCGCTGAAACCGCAGTCGAGCTGGCGACCGTCTACGACGCTGCCATCACGATCGACCAGTACCAGTCGATGGCCATGATCGACAAGATCAACCGCCGGTTGGAACAACGCAGCGCTGGTGGTCTGCGTGGTGCGCAGATGGCGCCACAGGTTGTCAACACGACAGGGCCCAGCAAGCTTGAACGGTGGGAACTCACCAAAGGGTGCGCAAGCGAAGGTCGTCTCCACGCCCCCTTCGACAAACAAGCACACGACGAACTCAGCTTCCTCCGCCGCGTCGACCACAGAATTGAGGCCCCAACCTCGGGTCCTGTCACGACCGACGATCTCGCCGACGCAATGAGCCACGTTGTCGTGGCCCTCCACGACCCCGGCGCGGGCGCCTTCGCACGATTCAGTCAAGCCGGCCTCGTCGGCACAAGCATGTTCCCGAGCAACCCGTACTCGGCTCATTTCGGCGCCGCTCGGCCAGGCAACCAGAGGGAACTCACCTCCAGGCCCGAGAGAGGACGCCAGTACCGCCGCTAACCCTAGATGGACATTGGTGGACATCAGTGGACACCGATGGAGACGTTCCCAAATTCGCCGAATCCGTTCCCGCCCCTAATCCGCCGAGCGAACTACCAGGTCAGATAGGGTTTTCTACCGGCCCCAGAGAGGCGGGAACGGCGCTGTTCGCCGGAGAAACCTCCGTCGAAACCGTTGCGCCGAGTTGCGAGGCGACATCCTACGGCCTGCAAACGAGCGCGCCGACCTCAAATCTCGGCACCCGCAGATGGCGGCACTCGTCACCGCGGAACGCCATCGCGTTCGGCGTGGTCATTCGCCACAATCCAGTCAGGCTCACAGATCTTCCAGTTCGTTTCCCAGTACGAGCCACACCCCTCGGCGGCCAGCAAACCAGGCGCAGATATTGCCGTCCATCGTCGCTGAGCCAACACGGTCACACCACCTCTCTGGATCGTGCTTCGGCAGATCAGAACCGATGGCCAACTCTACTGAGACGTCTCAATTCACCGGCGAAGCCGTCGACCCGATCACCATCAGCCGCCCGATCCGGTGAATCCCTCGCGGCGGGCGCGGCGACCGCCGATCGAATAGCCTCCCCCGGATGACGGCGCGTGCGACGGTTGAACGACGGCGATTGACGAACGGGCTCAGACTCGCCGCGGGCTTGGCGATGTTTGCATCGTTGATCACGATCGCCTCGTCGACCGACAGCACGAGCGTCGCTGAGGCTGCAGTGGGCGGCCAAGCATCCCGGTACGTCGCGATCTCCCCGGTACGTGTGCTCGACACACGAGATCCGGGTTTCACCATCATGCGGAACGAAGACACGCTCTCGGTGAATCCGCTGACGACGGACGTCATCGCCGCGGCGGGAGGAATCGATCCGCTCGACGTCGAAGCGGTTGCCATCAACCTCACGATCACCGCGCCTATCAGCGACAGTTGGCTCCGGTCGCTCCCCACGGGGCTGGCCACACCGGACCAGATCGCCACGTCTGCGGTCAACAATCAAGTCGCCAACGAGACCATCGCCAATCTCTCGATCGTCCCGGTCGGGGCAAACGGCCGCATCTCGGTTTTCAGCCTGCGCAGCTCGCACGTCATCGTCGATGTGCAGGGTGTGTTCACTCGCGCCACTTCGAGCAAGGGCGGGCGGTTCGTCCCACTCGCGGTTCCGACTCGCGTCACCGACACGCGGATCACGAAGACGCCGCTCGCCGCCAAGACTTCTCGCGTCATCGACCTCACCACTGTCGGAATCCCGGCGACCGCATCAGCAGCGCTCATCAACTTGATCGCGACGAATACCCAGGGCGGTGGATACCTCACCTCGTACCCGAGCGGCGCCCCGCCCTTCGTGTCCAACATGAACTACCCAGGCGGCAACCACACGATTGCCGGAAGCGCCATCACTCGCCTCGACAACGGCAAGCTGACGATCTACGCGTCCGAAGGCACCGACCTCGTCGTCGACGTGATCGGGTACATGACGGGCGAGTCGGCACCGGATTCGCAGTCCGGACTGTTCGTATCGATCCCCCCTGAGCGCCACTACGACAGCCGCGCGACCGAGTCACCGCTCACTGCTGGCACCTCGCGCACGTTGCAGATCGCCGGCAAACTCAGCGTGCCGGCAACAGGCGTGCTGGGCGTGGCGACCAACCTGACGATGACCGGAACCGACGGCGTCGGGTACCTCGTGATGTACCCCAAGAACCCGCTTCCGTTGAACTACTCGACCGTGAACTCGGTCTTCCAGAACCAATCGATCGCCAACCACGCCATCGTCGCACTCGACAACGGCTCACTGTCGGTCTACTCCAACGGCACGTCCGACTTCATCGTCGATGTCTCGGGCTATTTCCTCGACGAGACCGGCACGGTCCCCACTTCCCCGCGAAGGACCGCCGGCAACCCAGCGCCCTCGCCTGACGTCAATCCCGGCGTGATTCCGACACCGCCAACCGACAACGACTACGACTATCTGATTCGGGCGAGCTCCCACGGTGGGTACTCGCGCAACGGCACCGAGTACTGGGGATGGAACCCCTGCAATCCGATCACGTACGCTGTCAACACCGAACGGGCCACCCAGGACCAGATCGATGCTATGAATCGGGCAATTCGATCCGCCGAAGAAGCGAGCGGGTTCGATTTCGTCTACGTCGGCGAGGTCACCGGCAGTCTCAACACCGACGGCGTGGATCCGCGCGTGCCTGGCGGGCCAAACGCGATGGCCGTCATCGGCTTCTCCGATCCGTATGGCACCCCGGTTCTCGACGGCAGCACCATCGGCATCGGCGGGATCGGCCCGAACGTTCTTGGCTCTCCGGTTGAGCTGCCATTCGTCGGCGCACCGACCGCGTGGATCGTGCGCGGCGGTTTTGCGCTCGTCGACTCCAGCGACATCATCGACGCCGCCAGTATCGAGTCCGCATTCGCGCACGAGATCGCCCACATGCTTGGCCTCGACCACATCAATTCGGCTGGCGAGTTGATGCGCCCGATCATCTCGAATCCGCCACAAACCTTCTACGGCAACGGCGACAAGAACGGGCTCTACAGCATCGGGGAGCCCCAATGCGCGGGCGGCGCACCGCTGACCGCCGATGCGCCAGCGAGTGAACCAATCGGCATCGACGTGTCGTTCATC